>SVTW01000048.1 GCA_015063585.1 Oscillospiraceae bacterium | reverse complement strand
CCAAGACCCTGCCGGCACTACCGATAAAGAAAAACACGCGTGTATGCGTATTTGTAATTCCCCTTCTGCGTCATCCTGAGCGAAGGGGCGAAGCCCCGAGTCGAAGTTTTGCGTAGGTGAGGCATGCCGAACGGAGCAAAACTAACGAAAACAACCAACGGTTGTTTGAGGCAGGGATCTACTTAAAATCGCCATTGGCTTGCCGTATGAGAGTTGCTTTTTTGAAAAAGGCAACGCCTTTAAAAGAATGTTTCAAGATTCTTCGCACGCTTACGCGGCTCAGAATGACTCGAAAAAGATTTGTTTTCATATTAAAAATACCTAAAACTCTATCGGCACTCGCGAAAAAACGAGATTTTCCACCGCCTCCCTCCGGGAGGGAGGTGGGTTTTGCGTAGCAAAAGCCGGAAGGAGCCGGCGATGGGTAAGCCTTGCAATTCCCAAAAACGGAGATGATGTAATTATCATACACGTGCTCTTTCCGAGTCATCGCTGAGCAAAAGCGCAGTCGCTTTCCGACTTCTGCGAAGTCCCCGTCGAAGTTTTGCGGGGCGAGCGCAGGTAGCATCTGCCGCTCCGCTCTCTTTGCATCAACCCAACGATTTTCTCCCTTTTACTCTGCATTTTTTGAATTTTTATTCATTTATTCTGTTTTTATACATTTTACAAATCAAGTCGCGCCGATTCTGTGCGGCGCGTCTTTTTGCTTTTTCAGTCGATTTTTATATATAAAAATGATAAAAACCACTTCTTTTTGCAGTTGTAAAAAAAAATTGCAAAAAAATTCAAAAAAAGACTTGACAAATGAATATTTATGCGCTATAATAGCGGCATCAACAAAATTTCCGGAGGAAAACATCATGAAAAAAATCATCAGCACCCTTTTGGTTGCAGCTATGCTGCTCACAGCGCTCGCAGCCTTCGCATCCTGCAACGGCAACAAAGTTACCGGCGTAAAGGTAATTGACATTCCGCTCACCGAAGAGGAATATGCATTCGCGGTTCAGAAGGGCGACACCGAGCTTTTGAATCAGCTCAACACCTTTATGGGCGAGATCAAGGAAAACGGCAAGTTTGACGAGATCATCAACAAGTATTTCGGCGACGGCACTCCCACCGCGGTTGAGTCGGCAAGCGAAATGAAGACCGACGGCTCGCAGCTCATCGTTGCTACCAACGCGGCTTTTGAGCCCTTTGAGTACAAGACCGGTATCTACTACTACGGTGTTGACATGGAGATCATGGCACTCTTTGCTGAGTACCTTGACAAAGAGCTCTATATCAACAACATGGAGTTCGATGCAGTTTGCCTCTCTGTTTCGGCTGCAGGCGGTACCTACACCGATTCCGACGGCGTTGAGCACACCGTTGCGGGCGGCGTTTGTGACGTTGCAGCGGCAGGCTTGACCGTGAGCGAAGACCGTAAGGAAATCCTTGATTTCTCGGTTTCCTACTATGATGCATCTCAGATGCTGATCGTAGCTGAAAATGACACCACCTTTGACAATTGCAAGACCGCCGAGGACGTTGAGACGATCCTGAAGGGTCTTGATAAGTCCACCTCTGTTGGTGTTCAGAACGCAACCACCGGCGCAAAATACTGCGCAGGCGATGCAGATTGGGGCTTTGACGGCTTTGCATTCACCACCGTTGGCTACAACTCGGGCGCGCTTGCTGTTCAGAACATTCTCAACGGCAACGTGAAGTACGTTGTGATCGACGAGGGTCCCGCAAAGGCAATTACCGAAAAGGTAAACGCAGCGAACTGATCGTATAATACAACAAGAGCACAGGGGGTTCTCACTCCCTGTGCTCTGCGTGTGAAATCCTCTTTTCAGAAAGGAATCAATCCATGAAGCAGATCAAACGCTTCTTCCGAAAGCATTGGATGGACGTGCTTGTCATTCTCGGCGTCTGCGCGCTCCTCGCTTTGCTTGCCTATACCGTCTATTATCGCTTCAACTTTGCAAAAAAGTGGAGCATCTTCTGGGATTACTTTGTCACCAACAAGGGCTATCAAACCCTGCTGACCGGTATTCAAAACACCGTGCTGATCGCCGTGTTCGGTCTACTGATCGGTATTTTGATCGGTACGCTGATCGCGGTGATCAAGGTCATTCCCCCCTACAAAAAGCTGACACGCTATGCGCAAGCCGTTTGTAACGTCTACGTTGCCTTTTTCCGCGGCACACCGATCGTGGTCCAATTGCTTGTAGGCTACTATATCATTCTCCCCTTGGTAGGGCTCACCCTCCCCCCCGTTACCTCCTGTATTCTCATTTTCGGTCTGAACAGCGGCGCTTACATTTCCGAGATCATGCGCGGCGGTATCAATTCGGTTGATGTCGGTCAGCTCGAAGCAGCGCGCGCGCTGGGCCTCTCCTTTCCCACCTCCATGCTCAAGATTGTTGTTCCGCAGGCAGTAAAGAACATTCTGCCGACGATGGGAAATGAGTTTATCGCGCTGATCAAGGAAACCGCGATCGTCGGTTACGTTGGCGCGATCGACATCACAAAAGCATTTCAGGATCAGGGCTCAAACTCCTATGAATATATGATTCCCTATTTGGTGATGGCTCTGCTTTATATCGTGATCGTCGCCTTTATCGCCTCTCTTGTAAAGCTGATGGAAAGGAGTCTTGCAAAAAGTGAACGCAACTGATAACATGAAAGAAGAACCGTTGCTCAAGGTATGCGGTCTGACAAAAAAATTCGGCTCCCTTCTGGTCTTAAACGAAATTGACACCGAGATCCGCAAGGGGGAAAAGGTTGCCGTGATCGGTCCCTCGGGAAGCGGAAAAAGTACCTTTTTGCGCTGTCTCAACTGCATGGAGGATCCCACGGGCGGCTCGATCATTTTTGACGGCGAGGACCTTGCCGACCAAAAGGTGGATATCAACAAGCACCGAGAAAACATTGGCATGGTGTTTCAGCAGTTTAATCTGTTCAATAATAAAACCGTTTTGCAAAACATTATGTTGGCACCGGTTCATCTCGGAATAAAAAAAGCAGGCGGCATTTTTGCAAAGCCCGCCGTGAAAAAGCAGATTCGCGAGGAGGTGCGTGAAACCGCGCTCAAGCTTCTGCGCCGAATTGGACTGGAGGAAAAAGCAAACGCCTACCCCTCCACGCTCTCGGGCGGACAAAAGCAACGAATCGCGATCGTCCGCGCACTTGCCATGAACCCCAAGGTGATGCTCTTTGACGAGCCCACCTCGGCGCTTGACCCCGAAATGGTTGGCGAAGTGCTTGATTTGATCCGTGAGCTCGCCGAGGAAGGCATGACCATGGTGATCGTAACCCACGAAATGGGCTTTGCGCGCGAGGTTGCGGACCGCGTCCTTTTCATGGACGGCGGCATTATTGCAGAAGACGCACCGCCCGCCGAGCTTTTCGGCAACCCGCAAAATCCCCGTACAAAGGAATTTTTGAGTAAGGTGTTGTAAATTGCATAAAAGGAGGTGCCGATCAAATGCACAATCTGCATTGGGTCGACACCTCCTCTTTTTGGGCTTTGATGGCTAAATACCGTCCATTTTGCCGCTTCGGCGGCAAAACCGCAAAAACATGGGCGTTCAAAATTTCAAACGCCTACCGTCGGCTTTTTGAGCAGAGGCTGCGCCAATGACGCAGCCTCCTTTTCAGTCAATATTTCGCAACGATCTTTGCCATTTCGTCCAGCTTTGTCTCAATATCGGCAACCAGCTTGAACTGTGTACGGCAACGGTCAAGATTGTGATGCTCGCGGTGAATACGGAAATAGGTATCTCCGTTGAGGTAGTCGGTCAAGAAGCGAATTCCGCATTCCAGAGTCAGCAGCAGAGCCGAGAACGGCAACAGCTCACGCTCACGCGCGGTCATCGAATCGCCCAGCTCCTCAATAAACGCCTTGGTAAAGGCTTCAAAATAGGTCAGGTCAAATTCGATCTTGGAAAGATCGGTCTCGTCCTCTGCTCCCGTCGACGCGCCGAAACGAAGTGCGTCACCAAAGTCATAGAGCATCGAACCCGGCATTACAGTGTCAAGGTCGATCACGCAAATGCCTTCATGCGTAACCTCATCCAGCATCACGTTATTGAGCTTGGTATCATTGTGCGTCACACGAAGCGGAACCGAACCGTCGGCGATCGCGTCGGTCACACGGCTTACACAGTCGGCATGCGCCAAAACAAAATCGATCTCGGGCTTCACCGATGCCGCACGTCCTGCCGCGTCACGCTCCAGCGCCTCGCGGAATTGACGCAAACGGTCGGGGGTATCATGGAAATGCGGAATCACCTCGTAGAGCTTATCCGCGGGGAAATCGGCAAGCATGCGCTGGAATTTTCCAAACGCGTGCGCCGATGCTGCAAACATTTCGGGATTCTCCGCCTGATCAAAGGACTTTGCACCTTTGATAAAATGATACATGCGGTAGCAATCTCCATCGGGCGCAACATAATAGGGCGCGCCATCCAACGTGGGAACCAGCGTGAGCGTCTCGCGCTCGGGGTCGCCTCCCGCCGCCAAGATCTTACGGCGCAGGTGCTCGGTAACAGCAGCAATGTTTGCCATTACCTCGTCCGGCTTTTTAAAAATCGAGGTATTGATACGCTGCAGGATCGTGCAAGGAAGTCCTTCTACAAGATAGGTGTCATTGATGTGCCCGTTTCCATAGGGCTGAGTCTTTACGTTTACCGCAAAATGACTCAGGATCTCATTCAAATCAGTTGCCATCCGTCTAATCCTTCTTTCTTGTTAATCTATATGATAATTTTTTTGAAATCACTTGAAATTGCGTGAGATTTGTGATATGATATATTATATCACAACCAAAAACGAATAAATATATCGAAAGAGGTATTTTTTCTTTGAAAACAGACCTTTCTCTCGAAACATCGGAACCCTGCCGCAGCATTCCGTTGGCACGTTGCCCCGATGTGATCGCTTTTTACCTGTCCCTCAACCGCTTTTTCCGTCGCAATTATGATTTTTCGGGCGAGTATCACCCGTTTTATGAATTGGTTTACGTGGTCAGCGGCACGGTTGCCATTACAACCGATAAAGAGGTTTACACCCTGCACGCGGGGCAGGCGATCCTGCATCCCCCGGGGGAATTTCACCGCATTCGCGCGGAGGACGATTCCGAGCCGCACGTGCTCAATCTTTCCTTTTGGGCAGCGGCAATGCCTTTTTACGCGGGCAGAGTTTTACAACCGCAAGAAATCGAGCGGACGGAGCTTGCCGCAATTTGTGCCGCCGTTGCGCGCGGGCTGAAAAACGAGGATCGCTCGATCCTCAATGAGCAACGACTGCGCTTGGAGCTCTGGCTCCTGCGGGTGCTTGGCCGTGGGGATACGATCGTTGCACCCTCTGCCGATTCGGGTGCTATGCGTTATGCCGCCATCGTTGGACTGTTACGCGAGCACCTGCGCGAACCGCTTACGGCACAGGACATCGCCACTCTATCCGGCATGAGCCTGTCGGGGCTGAAAAAAATCTTTTCTCAGTATGCGGGAATGGGCGTTGTCAGCTTTTTTACCGACATGAAGATGCGCCATGCCGTTATTTTACTGGAAAGCGGAAAACGTGTTGGCGAGGTTGCCGCAGAGCTGGGATATACCGATCAGAATTATTTCAGCACGGTATTTCACCGCATCATGGGCACTCCCCCCGGCATGTTCCGACTTGCCGCCGAAAAACGCACTCAAAACAATCAAACCTTTATAAAAAAAGATAGGAGATCAACCATGAAATTTATTCAGACAGAATCTTACGAAAAGCTCAGCCGCCAGGCTGCAAACATCATTTCCGCGCAGATTATTATGAAGCCCGACAGCGTGCTCGGTCTCGCAACCGGCTCCTCGCCCATCGGAATCTACCGCCAGCTCATCGAATGGCACAAAAAGGGCGATCTGGATTTTTCGGAGGTAACCTCGATCAACCTCGATGAGTACGTTGGCTTACGTGAGGATAACGACCAGAGCTACCGCTATTTTATGCAGACACAGCTGTTCGATCACGTAAACATCCGCCGCGAGAACACCTACGTTCCCAACGGATGCGCGGCAGACCTTGAAAAGGAATGTGCCGAATATGACGCGCGCATCGAACGCTTCGGCGGAATTGATCTGCAGCTCCTCGGCATCGGACTCGACGGCCATATCGGATTTAACGAACCGAGCGACGTATTCGTGAAAAACACCCACGTTGTAGATCTGCATGAATCAACGATCCGGGCAAACGCGCGCTTCTTCGGCAGTGCCGACGAGGTTCCGCGTCAGGCTGTGACAATGGGAATGGTTTCGATCATGCAGGCAAAGAAGATCCTGCTTATCGCAAACGGCCCCGCAAAAAAGGAGATTTTGGAAAAAGCTTTCTTCGGTCCGATCACGCCCGAAATTCCCGCGTCGATCCTTCAACTGCACCCCGATATCACCGTTGTTTACAGCGAAGCTTAACACGCTACCCTCTATTATATCATATAAAAACCGATTTGTCAAATTATTTTGACGAAAAACCGCGAAGCCGTTAAAACCGATGCTCATCGCGCGCTTTGTTCCCCGAACGGCACCGCTGAAAGCCGACGAGAACACCGCGGCGGAATCCGTTACCTGAATAAAACGTCCGCTTGCGATGCCTCCGATACCCCTGCGTATTTGAGGCATCGCAATTTTTGATAAAAAACCACAACGGCCGCGTTTGTTGATATTGGGTTCACAAATTTATTGTATGATATTCTCGCAGAGCATGCTACCAAAGCAAAGAAAGGATAGTACCGATGTTTCAGATTTTGGTTGTAGAGGACGATAAAAACGTGCGCCGTTTGATGGAAACCGTGCTCACACGCTATGGCTATGAGCCGATCACCGCATGTGACGGTGTGGAAGCGCTGGATATTATGGATCGCAAGCACGTCGATCTGATCATTTTGGACGTCATGATGCCGAAAATGGACGGCTATGAGTTTACGCACACGCTCCGATCCGCCGGGTGCAATATCCCGATCCTGATGGTGACCGCGCGCGAAACGCAGGACGACAAAAAGCGCGGCTTTATCATTGGAGCCGACGACTATATGGTAAAACCGGTTGACGAGGAGGAGATGATCCTGCGGATTGCCGCGCTCCTGCGCCGTTCCCAGATCGCGGGAGAACGCAAGCTCACGGTGGGCAAAACCACCCTGCTCTATGATTCCTTTGCCGTGAAAACACCGGACGGCATGATGGAGCTCCCCCAAAAGGAATTTCTCCTGCTTTTCAAGCTCCTTTCTTATCCCAACAAGATCTACACCCGACGTCAGCTCATGGATGAGATCTGGGATATGGACAGCGAAAGCGATGAGCGAACGGTGGACGTTCACGTCAGCCGCGTGCGTGAGCGGTTCCGCAACAATGCCGACTTTGAGATCGTAACGGTCAGAGGACTCGGCTACAAGGCGGTCCCCCTCAAATGACGCGCCCGGGAAACGACAGCAGCGAAATTATCAAGCTGACACAAACGCTGCGTTGGAGGCTGACGCTTTTCGTATTCGGCGTTATTATGAGCGCGGGCATGATGACCGGTGCCATCTGCGTGCTGGCGCTTACACTGTTCCGACACGCGCCGATCGTGGTGGCGATCACGGTCAACCCCTTCTTCCTCGTGTTCACATTGCTTGGAATTTGCGCCTTGATCGGAACTGTGATGGGCGGCTTCCTTGGAAAATACTATCTGCGTCCGCTCAAGCAAATGATTGCCGCGACAAAAGAAGTAAAAAAAGGAAATTTTAAGGTACAGGTGGAAGCCGGAACGCCCTCGATCTCCGAAATGGACCATCTCATCAGCAGTTTTAACGACATGGTGCGCGAGCTGGACAGCATTGAGCTGTTCCGAAATGATTTCATCAATAATTTCTCGCACGAATTCAAGACCCCCATCGTTTCGATCCGCGGCTTTGCCAAGGAACTGCAAAACGGTACGCCGAACGATGCCCAGCGCATGGAATACGCAAAGATCATTGCTGAGGAGGCAGACCGTCTCGCCAAGCTCTCCACCAACATCCTGGATCTTTCCAAGCTGGAAAATCAGCAGATCGTTACCGATAAGAAAACCTTCTATCTTGACGAACAGCTCCGTCAGTGTATTTTACTACTGGAGTCCGAATGGACAAGAAAAAACATTGAGATCATTCCCGAGCTGACCGAGCTCTCCTATCACTCCAATGAAGAAATTCTTGCGCATATTTGGAACAATCTGCTCAGCAATGCCATCAAATTCACACCGGAGGGCGGAACGGTTCACGTCAAGCTGCAACAAAACGCGGAGGGTATATGCGTGGAAATTGCCGATACGGGAATCGGTATGACGGAAGATGTGAAAAATCATATCTTTGAAAAATTTTATCAAGGCGATTCTTCGCATCACCGACGCGGCTACGGAATCGGCTTGACGATGGCGCACCGCGCCGCAATCATGGTTGGTGCTGCTATTTCGGTGGAAAGCGAGCCCGGCGCTGGAAGCCGCTTTACCGTTACCCTGCCCCGCTAATTGCCTATCCATAGTATCATAAATCGGCAGAGAAAGCAATTTCTCTGCCGAAATTTGTAAATCACTTATGAGATCTCCAAAAACGCGCCTTTTTCTGCTTGTAAAACAAGCTCAGGTCGTTTCGGGTGCTCGGGGGATCTCAATTTCTCCCTCGGCTTTTTCAAAAGCTTTTATTTCTTGTCGGATCAAATAAAGAATTTCCCCGTTTGCCGAACGACCGTAATATTTCGATATATAGTGAAGCTTATAATGCAGCTCCGGATCAATTTCAATTCCGATATGCTTATTCTTTTTATTTCTCATAAAAAGCCTCCCAAAAAAATCTTAATATAAGTATATTTTAAGATTATTTTATGGTATAATGTTGTAAGTATACTTAAAATAAGTACACCAAATATTTTAGGAGGGTCATATGAAAATTGCTGTGGTTGGTTCAAGGAATCTTACTGAAGTTGCTATCGATAAGTATATTTCGAGCTGTGAGGAAATTGTTTCGGGCGGTGCTGTAGGTGTCGATTCATGCGCTGCAAAATATGCGGCAGAAAATGGAATCAAATGCACCGTTTTCCTGCCTCAATATGAGCGTTACGGTCGTGCGGCACCCATTATAAGAAACAAAGAAATAGTGGATTATGCAGATAAAGTGATTGCCTTTTGGAACGGAGAATCAAAAGGAACGTTATCAATTATAAAATATGCAAAAAAAATGAATAAACCGTGTGAAGTGATCCTTTGTAAGTAATTCGTTTCATCCGAGAGGTACAGGAACTACAAAAAGAAAAAGGGGGTGAGTCAAATGCAAAAATGCATTTGGTACTCACCCCCGACGTTTTTCCGCGCTACAAAAAAGCCTACCGTCGGCTTTTTTGAGCAGAGGCTGCGCCAATGGCGCAGCCTCTTGGTTTGTTACGCAAATCTCAAATTAAGCGAGCTCTGCAAAATACTTAATGGTGCGAACCATCTGGCTGGTGTAGGAGTTCTCGTTGTCGTACCAAGAAACAACCTGTACCTGGTAGGTATCGTCGTCGATCTTTGCAACCATGGTCTGGGTAGCATCGAAGAGAGAACCGTAGGTAATGCCGATGATATCGGAAGAAACGAGCTGCTCCTCGGTGTAGCCGAAGGAATCGGAAGCAGCAGCCTTCATAGCAGCGTTGATGCCTTCCTTGGTGATGTCCTTGCCCTTAACAACTGCAACGAGCAGAGTGGTGGAACCCGTGGGAACGGGAACACGCTGAGCGGAACCGATCAGCTTGCCGTTGAGCTCGGGAATTACGAGACCGATTGCCTTTGCAGCGCCGGTGGAGTTGGGAACAATGTTCACAGCTGCAGCGCGAGCACGGCGGAGGTCACCCTTTCTGTGGGGGCCATCGAGAACCATCTGGTCACCGGTGAATGCATGAACGGTGGTCATGATACCGGACTGGATGGGAGCGTAGTCGTTGAGAGCCTTTGCCATAGGAGCGAGGCAGTTGGTGGTGCAGGATGCAGCCGAGATGATCTGGTCATCTGCGGTGAGGGTGTTCTCGTTTACAGAGTAAACGATGGTCTTGAGGTCGTTGCCTGCGGGAGCAGAGATAACAACCTTCTTTGCGCCTGCCTTCACGTGAGCCATGGACTTCTCCTTAGAGGTGTAGAAGCCGGTGCACTCAAGAACAACGTCGATCTTCAGCTTCTTCCAAGGAAGGTTTACAGCGTCCTTCTCAGCGTAGATTTTAATGGTCTTGCCGTCAACAGTGATGGTGCCTGCCTCATCATCTGCGCTTA
The DNA here is from genome assembly GCA_015063585.1 of Oscillospiraceae bacterium. GTDB lineage: Bacteria > Bacillota > Clostridia > Oscillospirales > CAG-272 > UMGS1865. The sequence goes on along the minus strand of SVTW01000048.1, from coordinate 6,178 downwards.
CTTCGTGGTTGTATCTGCCTTGAGCAGAGTCATACTTCAGAAGGTGAGCGAGCATAGAGGGCTTGGTGAGGTCGTTGATTGCAACAACCTGATAACCCTTTGCACCGAACATCTGACGGAAAGCCAGACGGCCGATACGACCGAAACCGTTAATCGCAACTTTTACGTTTGCCATTGGAATAATCCTCCGTTTTATATTGTATTTTTTTGAACCTCTTTGGTTGGGAACATAATTTTTCCCATACACATTATATTTTACCTTATTTTTCCGAAATATACAAGGGGTTTGCGAAAATTTTATCAATTTTGTAGGATTTTATTGTTTTGTAAAAAAAATCGAGCAATCTTATGTGCGTTTTGCCAAGATGTTTTTTGCAAAAAAATCAACTTGACTTGACAATTCAATCCTTTCGTGCTATACTAACGCTATCAACCTTCCAAAAAGGAGCCAATTGTTATGAAAATCAGACCTCTTCGTCTCACTGCTCTCCTGCTCGCGCTGTTTGCGCTCGTCCTCACGTGTACGGGATGTGACCTTGACAAGCTTTTTTCATCGAATAAGCAAAACGGTCCTGAGCCCATCGAATGCATTCTGATCACCGCAGTACGCTATGATGGAAACGACATTTACGTAACCTATGCGGACGGCTATGAAGCAAACTTCAAAATGGATCAGATCGCGCTTTCCTATCTGCCCGATTATCGGGTGTTTTCTTCAGATGGCGGAAACAAAACGATGACGCAGATCTCTCCCGATGCCTCGCAAATTCAGATCGGTGGATCCAATCATACAGCGACCTGGAATCCTTCGTCGGGAGCCTTCGACGCGGAGTTCTCCACAGGAGAACACTATTTTGTGAATCTCGGTAGCAGCAGTTACGCGGTATCTGCCATCGGAGCGCCGAATTACGTATATCAAAACGGAGAATTAAAAGAAGAACCGCTTTCAATGCTCAACACAAACCTTTGTGTGATCGAGGGAAAATATTACGAGCTCTACAATGATGAGATCATTCAATACGTCAGAAAGAATCTCCAAGTCGCCGTGGTCGTCGGCTATCAACAACTCATCACGCAAGAGGACGCCGACCGAATGGGTACGGTTGAATCGACCGCTGAATCCGCGTTTGAATCCAATTCCAACTCCAGCGCCGAACCCGATACCGACTCTAAGAACACCTTTGAAACCGAGTCCGAGATCATCATCAACAAGATCCGTGAGGGTGCCTTTGCCGAGCTTCCCGCGTTGGAGCGTATCTCGCTCCCCGCAACGATCAAAATCATCGGCACGGGCGCATTTTACAACAGTCCCAAGCTCACCGAGATCGTCTACGATGGCACGGTGGAGCAATGGAAACAGATCAAAAAAGCAGAGGGTTGGGATCACGGTGCGGCTGACTTTATAATCCGTTGCACCGACGGCACCGTCACACGCGAAGCCGACTCGTTGGAAACGACCACCCGAACATAAAATTTAGTTCCCGTCAATGGAATAAAAAAGGAGATGTCCCAAATGCAATTTTGCGTTTGGCGGGCATCTCCTTTTTCTTCGATTTTCTATTTTTCCCCGGGTGTCCGTCCCCGCCGCGCGAAGACACAGTGCAGGATCGCGGGCAGATGCCGCAGGCGTTTGGGCTCCTGTGCCATGCGCCATGCCCATTCCAGCCCCACGCAAGCGATGAAGCGAGGCGCCCGCCGTACCGCTCCCGCCCAAACGTCAAGTGAGCCGCCAAGCCCGACCGCCAACCGAAGCGACGGAAACAGATGCAGATGCGCCTCGATCCAACGCTCCTGCCGCGGAAACCCCATACAGACGAACAAGAGGTCGGGGCGAAGATCGCGGATGTGCGCTGTGACCCTGCGATCCTCCTCGCCCTCGCAATCAAAGTATCCGTCACAGCAGCCGCATACGCAAAGCCCCGGATAGCGTGCGCAAAGCTGCTCGGCGGCACGCTCGGCAACACCGACATTCCCTCCCAAAAGAAAAACGCGCATGCCCTCCTCTGCCGCACGCGACAGGACGCGCTCCCCGAAATCGATCCCCGCCACGCGCTCGCGCAAAGGTGTTCCCTGCCGCCGCGCCGCCCAAAGCACACCCACTCCGTCAGCAACCGACAGATCCGCGCGGTTGAGCAGAGCGCAAAGCGAGGCATCCCGTCGGCAGGCGTCGAGCATCACGGCATTTGGGGTGACCACCCAGCAGGTGTCCTGCCCCTCCCGCAGTGCCATCTCGGTTGCCTCTCCGAGCGTCAGATCATCCACGCGCACCCCTGCCACCGTGATGCGACCGTGTGTGTTCGATTGTTGTACTGCCTCAATGCCTTCAAATTCCCGTTGGATCATAAAAAAGAAAATCCTCCTTACGTCTTGACTTTTTTCCTCTCTTGCGTTATAATTATTATTATGTAATATTCTGCTTTTATGCGACATCATTCCGCAACCAATTTTTGCGGATAAAGGAAGGGTTTTGTTATGGCAAAGAACAATGCAAAAATGGTAGAACAGATCACGTCCATGGACGTTGATTTCGCACAGTGGTACACAGACGTGGTAAAAAAAGCCGAGCTCGTTGATTATTCGGGCGTCAAAGGCTGTATGATCATTCGCCCCTACGGCTACGCGATCTGGGAAAATATTCAAAAGGATCTTGACGCGCGCTTTAAGGAGCTCGGTCACGAAAACGTTTATATGCCCATGTTCATTCCCGAAAGTCTGCTCCAAAAGGAAAAGGACCACGTGGAAGGCTTTGCGCCCGAGTGCGCGATCGTAACGGTGGGCGGCGGAAGCAAGCTCGCCGAGCGTCTGATCGTGCGCCCCACCTCCGAAACGCTGTTCTGCGAGCACTTCCGCAATATCATTCAATCTTACCGCGACCTGCCCAAGCTCTATAACCAATGGTGTAACGTTGTACGTTGGGAAAAGACCACCCGTCCCTTCCTGCGCACCTCCGAGTTTTTGTGGCAAGAGGGTCATACCATGCATGAGACAGAGGACGAGGCAAGAGCCGAAACGTTGCAAATGCTGAAGGTCTATGAGGATTTCTATTCCGAGTCTCTCGCGATCCCCGCTTACACGGGACGCAAGACCGAAAAGGAAAAATTTGCGGGTGCCGAGGAGACCTATACCATTGAGCCGATGATGCACAACGGCGTGGCGCTTCAGGGCGGAACCACCCACTATTTCGGCACGGGCTTTGCCGAGGCGTTTGATATCATGTTCACGGGCCGCGACAATACGCAAAAGTATCCGCACCAAACCTCTTGGGGCGTTTCCACGCGTATGATCGGCGCGATCATTATGACGCACGGCGACGACAACGGCTTGATCCTGCCGCCCCGTATCGCTCCCATTCAGCTTGCCATCATTCCCGTGGCACAGCATAAGGAGGGCGTGTTGGAAAAGGCAGCCGAGCTGAAAAACAGGCTCGCCAAGAAGTTCCGCGTCAAGCTCGACGACAGCGACAACTCCACGGGCTGGAAGTTCAGCCAATACGAGATGAAGGGCGTTCCGCTCCGCTTGGAGATCGGTCCGCGCGATATCGAAAACAACTCCTGCGTGCTGGTCAGCCGCGTGACGCGCGAAAAGACCTTCGTATCGCTTGACAACCTTGAGCAAGAGGTTGAAAACGCGCTGAACAAGGTACACGAGGAGCTTTACAACCGTGCGCTTGAAAACCGCACGAACCGTACCTATGAGGCACACACCCGCGAGGAATTCCTGGATATCGCCGAGAACAAATCGGGCTATATCAAGGCAATGTGGTGCGGCGAGACCGCCTGCGAGGAGGAACTCAAGGAGATCACGGGCGGCGTGAAATCGCGTTGCATTCCCTTTGGTGACGAAACGATCGGGGATACCTGCGTTTGTTGCGGAAAGCCCGCAAAGCGTCTTGTGATCTGGGGCAGACAGTACTAAAAATTATGTGGGGAAACTTTGCAAGGTTTCCCCACACCTTTTCAAAAATAAAAAGGGAGAGGAGGCAGAAAAAATGGACAAGATGCGGCGTGAGCTTACCATCGAGCGCGGAAAAAACCTTTTCAAGGAAGCCATTGGCAATATCGACCCCGTTCTGTTCCTATGCGCCACCCTGCTCTCCTTGATCAGCATTGTTACCATCGTTGGCGCGGTTGATAACTTCGGCATGTCAAAGCTGAAGATGCAGGTTGCCATCTTCGTGCTCGGAATTTTTGTTACGGTCATCATCGCTTTCATTGATTTCCGCACGATCGTGGACAAGCTCTGGATCTGGATGTTGGTGGGGTCGGTTGCCCTCCTGGTGATCACGCTCCTGTTTGGAGAGAGCGGACAAAACATGGAAACCGCAAACAAAAGCTGGCTCAAGATCCCGGGTACAGGGCTGATGATCCAACCCTCGGAGTTTGTGAAATTCACCTTTGTATGCACCTTTTCAAGACACCTGTTCCTGGTGCAGGACCATATCAACCGCCCGCTGACCGTGCTGATGCTTGCCGCGCATGCCCTGCTTGTGATCGGGCCGATTCTGGTGTCGGGCGACCTTGGCGTGGCATTGATCTATATGGCGATCCTTGCGATCATGCTCTTTTGCGCGGGGCTTCATTGGGGCTATTTCCTCGGGGCGGCGGTTTTGATCGTCCTGCTCTTCCCCTACCTTTGGGATCACCTTGCCGAATATCAACGCGAACGCATTATTGTAGGCTTTAACCCCGAGCTTGACCCGCTTGACAAGGGCATGCAACCCCTGCTGAGCCGAACCGCGATCTCGGCGGGCGGCTTTTTCGGATGCGGCGTGTTTGGCGGTGAGTATTACGAGATCCTGCCTGCGTCTCACACCGATTTTATATACGCTACCATTTGCGAGAAATTCGGCTTTCTCGGCGGTGCGCTTGTGCTTGCCATCTTCGTTGTGATGGTCGTTCGCATTTTCATGATCGCGCGGCATGCAAGCAGAACCGACTTTGGCGGCTTGATCTGCATCGGAATCGGCGGAATGCTGGTCGTTCAGATCCTGCTCAACGTGGGCATGTGCTTTGCAATGCTCCCCGTAATCGGCATTACCCTGCCCCTGCTCTCCTGCGGTGGCTCCTCTATGCTCGCAACCTTTATGATGCTTGGTCTGCTCCATAACGTCTACGCGCATTCCAACGGGATGCGCAACGCAAAAGAGCATGCCACAAGAGGCGGCGATATTTCCATTTTCCATTCATAAAGCGTTTTCCCGTTTCATATATTCTAACAGAAATATTTTGAAACAACGGGAGGCGCTTTTTATGTTTATTTATTCGTTCCGTGCGGACACCATCAAGCTCGTGGGCGTGATCTGCGTGGCACTCACGGTGCTGATCACCCTCATCGCATTTGTTCCCACCTATGCCATCTCCTCGCAAACCGCGGCAAACCCCAATGACACCTCGGTCAGCTATCACTACGACAAGGTAAAAACCGCCAAGGATGCCGCCGAATTTCTTTCGCAATTCGGATGGGAGGTGACGGCAGAGCCAATTGAGAGTAAGACCGTAACGATCCCTGCCGAATTCGATAAGGTCTTTGCGGCTTACAACGAAATGCAGAAGGCACAGGGACTCAATCTCTCCAAATATAAAAATAAGGAAGTAACGCGCTATACCTTTACGGTGACAAACTACGAGGGCTACGACGGAACGGTTTACGCAAACGTGCTCGTCTACCGCAATCGCGTGATCGGCGGCGATATCTGCTCCGCCGACGTATCGGGCTTTGTACACGGCTTTGAAAAATAAAAAATTTAAGATCCAATACAGAAACGATGGGAGCGTTTCAAATGCAAAGCCGCATTTGAAACGCTCCCCCGCGGCTTTTTGGGTGTCCCGCAGCATTTGAAAAAGGATTCATACGTGTGAACAGCGGAGTTTTTTTCTGTATATCGAGTGCCGATGCCGGCTATGTTTTTCCAATTTTTCTTCCGAGTCATTCTTGAGCAGAAAAGTGCAAAGCACTTTAGCGACACGCAAAGCGTTGTCGGGCGTGAGCGTGCGAAGAATCTTGAAACATTCTTTTAAAGGCTTTGCCTTTTTCAAAAAAGCAACTCTCATGCGGCAAGCCAATGGCGATTTTAAGTAGATCCCTGCCTCAAACAACCTTTGGTTGTTTTCGTTGGTTTTGCTCCGTTCGGCATGCCTCACCTACGCAAAACTTCGACTCGGGGCTTCGCCCCTTCGCT
>SVTW01000047.1 GCA_015063585.1 Oscillospiraceae bacterium | reverse complement strand
ATTACATTTTTCGAGTCATCCTGAGCGAAGGGGCGAAGCCCCGAGTCGAAGTTTTGCGTAGGTGAGGCATGCCGAACGGAGCAAAACCAACGAAAACAACCATGGGTTGTTTGAGGCAGGGATCTACGAAAAATAACCATTGGCTTTCCGTATGAGAGTTGCTTTTTTGAAAAAGGCAAAGCCTTAAAAAAAGTCGCGGGGAACTTTTGCAAAAGTTCCCCGCGACTTTTTTGTCAAGGTTCTTCCCCATAAACCTCGGTGTATTTTTCACAGCAAAGACGGTAGTTTTCTGCCTGCATCGCGCGCTCGTTCGCGCGCGCAGGCTTTTCGGGATCGGGATAGAGCGGCGGCATGACGTGAATCGTGTATTTCTGCTTTGGAAAACCATACCCGTCAAGTCGGTCCATATCCTCCATCGTAACAAAGCACGGAATGATCGGCACGTTGCATTTTGCCGCGTAATGGTATGCCCCCGCCTTTGGAGGCCGCGGCTTTCGGTAATTCCACCACATTGCCTGCTCGGGGTAAACCAACACAAGCGCGTCACGGCGGAGCAAAACCTCGAGCGACTCGCCAAACAAACGCATAGTCTTGATGTTCTTACTCAAAGGGAGCGTATCACAGTTTTTCATTAGAAAGCCCACCCAACCGGGCTGATAAAAATTCAATCCCTTGATCACACGGTAGAATCGGTGTCGTCCCGGCACACGGTCGGCTACCTCTTTGACGGCAAGATTTTCAAAAATGCTGAAATGGTTGCTCGTGATGATCGCACCACCGCAAATTCCACGCAAATTCTCCTCCCCTTCAACCGTAATTTGCAGATCGCGCCGTACAAGCGGCTGTAAAACGGCGGCAATGGCGCGCGCGATCCAGGTCTTGACACGATTCCATGGATTTTTTCGCAAATAGTCCACGTCGTCAGGGGTCAGCTCATGACCCGAAGGATCATCCTCCACGTCCACGTAAAAGCTCTCGCCCCCTTCGGATTCAAGCTGTCGGATCTTCTCCAATATGCGCAACCGCTCGGGGGACTGCTCCGGTGTTTTGTTCTGTTCAGTTCGCATCGGACACCTCTACCCGAAATCGCGTCAGCTCAGACGGATTTTTTTCCAAAACGCGGCGAAAATTCTCATGCGAGGAACAGATGTTCAATGCATTTTTGTGAAGGGTACGGTTTGCCTTCATGTGGCCGAGCCTGCCGCGAAGTCCAAAATTCTTCTGCATGCGCCAAAGCTCCCAATAAAAGGGGGTCTTGGCGGCATATTTCCAAAAGAACTCCCCATAGGCAACGTTGTTGTAAAGCCACGGCTTATAAAACATGTTGTAATGCACAAGATTCGGCACGCCGCGGTATTTGCGGTCGATCGACATCTTGTTCCACCCACGGTCAAGATACAGCACGCGGTCACGGCAAAGGATATTCAGATAGTCCTGGTCGGGGCAGATCGTGTCAAAATGATACTTTTGAAGCAGGTAAAGGAACTTGCTCTCAATTGCCTCCATACGCATGCTGTCCAGATTCATCAGCATAACACCCGAATTGAAATAGCGGGTGTAGGGAATCCCCAGCCCCTCCTCGGAATAACGGCGGAAATCACGGTGGCTTGCCACGATATCGTCGGCAACAACGCCGAGCATACGCTGACCGAGCGGAATGTTATAGAGTACCGAAATGTCACCGTTGACCACAATGTCGGCGTCCAGATAGAGTGCCTTGTGGTATTGCGGGAACATGGACGGAATAAACAGGCGGAAATAGATCGACGCGGTGTAATAATCCCGCAGATTCAACCGCTCCAAAATCGGCTCAACGGCATGACGGACACTCACGGGGCGAATTTCAACCTGCTCGGTTGCCATTTGCAGGATCAGCGAGAGCCGCTTTTCATTGAGCCCGTTGTTCAAAATATGAATGCGGTAGCGGTAATCGGGCGAGGCGTTGTCGATCAGGGAACGAATGGCTACACTGAGAAAGGGCAGATAATTATCGTCGCTTGAGAAAAAGATCGGGATAATGGATTGCGTGTTTGTGTTTTTCATAATACAATCTCCTTTTATGCTTCATAGGCGCACGGAAAGCTCGGACGGCGGCGCAGATATTCGTTGAGAATGCCGTCAAAGCGGAAGGTCTTCAAAATTTGATGCACACGGTCCACCTGCCAGGGCTTAACGCTTTGGGTGCGGAAGGGGATCCATTGAATGGTCATGGAAAAATGGCGGATCACGGTATCGCGCCGCGCCTCTTTTTGCTCATTAAAGCAACGCGGCAGAATCTTTTTTTTGCGTGCAAGACGGTTGATGGCAGTCTGATCCGGCAGAAACAGCTTTTGCGTGGCACACAGATCAACAGCACGTCGGAACAGCCCCGTACGTCGGATCTCGGCAAGATTGAGTAAAAGAACACCCGAATTGAGATAATTCGCGCCGAAGAAGCGGCAGCCGTAACGGTCCCGCACCCCTGCCAGCTCGTATCCGTCCACAAGCTCGGTGTAAAGCTTGAGTGGATCGTCACAAAAGAGGGTGTCGGTATCAAGATAGATCAGCTTATCGGGAAGCTCGGGCAGACAGTCGGCAAAAAGACGCAGGAAGCAATAGGGCGTATAGCCGGTCTCCGCGTTGGGAGAGTGCAGAAGGGTCTTGCGGTAAAGATCGCCCACGTCGATCAGACGCACGCGGCTCTCCGAATTGCGTTCGCGACAAAGCGCCTCCAGATAGGCGCGCTGTTCCTCGGTAAGCGGTTGAAATTTCGGATCGCGGTCACGCAGATCCATGGTGAGAAGATATACGTCCAACGGATACAGGCAATAGCGGGTTGCCGAAAGCAAAGAGATCACGATCCCATCGAAAACCGCACGGTTTCCTGCATATAAAAGCGGGATTTTCATGTCTGCTCCTCCTTTTTTACATATTTCACAGCCTCATAGCTGCTCTGTTGTGCGCGTTGGCACATTGTTTCATACACACGGTCACGCAGGTCCTTTTCACGCTGACGCGGGTGCAGCGCGGGGGTTGGATAAAAGGGACCGTCCACGTAGACCGTCACGCGCGGTCGCTTTCCGATGCGGCGGCGTTGAAAGGTCGTGGTGGTACAGTAAACCGGTGCGTTCAACCGAACGGGATAGCGAAAGGAGGCGGCGGAAAAATTGCGGATCCCCGTATAATAGGGCCAGATGTGCGCCTCGGGATAGATCTGCACGCAGTACCCCTGCCCAATTCGCGTTTCCACGGCATCCAAAAAAGCACGCATACCGCTCAGCTCGGTGGGAATCGGCAGAGCACCCGACATCTGCACCCAATTGCGTGTGCCGCGCACCGAAAGATTTTCGGCATTGACCACAACGTAGGTGCGGCGCGGAAAACTGACAAGGTTGGGAATGAACGCGTCACCCGCCATCAGCGTATGATTGCTGTAGAGGAAACAGCCCTGCCTGCCGACCTCGCGGATCGCCTTTCGATTCACGATCCGAAGACCGAGCTTAAGCTTGCTGTAAAGGAAGGCAAAGGGCGTCATGATGATGCGGTAAACAACAAACGCCGCGAAATTCCAAAGCCGACTTTTGGGAAGATAAGGGAAATCGGCGCCCACGCGGATCGCCTCGCGTTTGATCCCCGCAAAATCGTCGTTTTGTTCGTCGCTGTATTCAATTGTGGGAATCTCCTTTTCCCGACGCATTCCTGCCGCCTCCCTTTCAAAGTTTTCCTGCCGTCGCGCGGCATTCGGATTCGGGTTCCAATCGGTACACGAACGCTTCTGCGCGCCTCCGTTGCTTTTATTATAGGGAAGCGCGCGGATTTTTGCAACCTACTCCTCGCCCTTTGCCCTCCACGGTCTTTTCCCGCCCTTCTATCGTGCGTAGAGTCCTCTCTACTGAGAGTAGAATTTGCCGTTTTATAGCCTTTTTTCTCTATTTTTCACGTTTTTTCAGCTTTATAACACGATTTTTTATTTTTTTAGGCTTTTTCAAACTGTTTTGGATACGGTGTGCTTTATTTCGATTTTTTGCGTCCCAAGCAGACCAAGCGGAACGCGAAAAAAGAAGAAAAAAGGATTGTGTGAAGTTTTCGTTCATAAAAATTTTCAAAAAACATACAAAATATTCTTGCAATTCAAGGAAAAGTGCGGTATCATATAGAGGAATGATTTTTGCCAAGGAGGATGACCGCCATGCTGGGATACGTGCGCGCCGATACCGACGAGCTTCGCGTTCGCGAGCAGCGATTTTACCGCGCGCTCTACTGCGGACTCTGCAAGCGCATGGGGAAATGCACGGGACATTGCTCGCGCATGACACTCAGCTATGATTTCGTCTTTCTCGCCGCGGTCCGCCTCTCGCTCACGGGCGAAATGCCGACTCTAAAAAAGCAACGCTGTGCAGTCCACCCCCTTCACGCGCGTCCAACCGTTCAAAAATGCGAGGCACTCGATTACTGTGCCGACGCCTCCGCGCTTTTGGTCTACCATAAGCTGCTTGACGATCTGCATGACGAGCGTGGGCTGAAAAAGGCACGCGCCGTCTTCACCCGCCCCTTTCTCCGCTCGGCTTACCGCCGCGCCAAGCGTCGGCACCCCGCGCTCGACGAGGCAATTGCCGCACACCTGTGCAGACTTTCCGAATTGGAAGCCGATACATCGCTGGAAAGTGCCGACATGCTTGCCGAACCGTTCGGGATTTTGATGGGAGAGGTCTTTTGCGCGGGGCTTCACGGTTCCGAGGAACGGATCGCGAGAACGATCGGAAAAGCTTTGGGCCGATGGATCTATCTTGCCGATGCCGCCGACGATTTTGAAGAGGACCGGTACCGCCGTCGCTTCAACCCTTATCTGCGTTTATTTGGAGACGCGCCCTCCGAATCCGATTGGCGGAATCTTGAAACGGCGCTCACCGTTCTGCTCTGTGAAGCCGAACGCGGATTTTTACTCATCGACCGCTACCCCACCCCCGAGCTGCGCGAAATCCTTTCCAATATCTTTTATCTTGGCTTGCCAAAAACGGCGGAACGGATCGTGCAAAAAAACAGCCTCCTCCAATCCACCAAGCAGGCGTGACCTGCGTGCGCTCTAAAACTACGTGATCCGAAAGGAAAAACAAACCCTATGAAAAGTCCTTACGAGGTGATCGGGGTCTCCCCGAATGCCACCGACGAAGAAGTAAAAAAAGCCTACCGTGATCTGGTTCGCAAATATCATCCCGATAAGTACCGCGACAGCGACCTCGCCGATCTTGCAAACGAAAAGATGAAGGAGATCAACGCGGCATACGAGGAAATTCAGAAAATGCGCGCGGGCAACGCGCGGGGCGGTGCGAACTCGTCCTATGGCGGATATAACGGAAATCCGCGCACCGACAGCAGCACAAGCTCTACCTATGCCGCGATCCGCCGGCTCATCAATCAAAACGAGATTGCCGAGGCAGACCGCCGTCTTGCCGCCATCGACACCTCCCAGCGCAATGCGGAATGGCATTTTTTGATGGGTTGCGTACTTTACAAGCGCGGCTATTTTCTGGACGCGCAAAAAATGTTTGACCGCGCCTGCGAAATGGACCCTTACAACACCGAATACCGCGCCGCAGCCGACCGTTTGCGCGCACAGGCATCTACCTACGGCGGCGGATACCGCACGTCGAGCTCGTCGGGCTGCGGTTGTGATCTCTGCACGTCGCTGATCTGTGCCGACTGCTGCTGTGAATGTATGGGCGGAGACCTGATCTCCTGCTGCTAATCGGATTTTGAAAAGGAGCGCGTAGCATGTCCGAAAGAATACGCAAACGAACCAAATATCTCACCGTGAGCGCAATGCTCGCAGCCCTTGGCGTGATCTGCATGTCGCTCGGCTCGCTTGTGGAGGTGCTTGACCTTACCACCGCCGTGCTTGCCTCCATGCTCTGCATCTACGCCGTGATCGAAATGGGCGGCGGGTATCCTTGGGCGATCTGGCTTGCCACCTCGATCCTCTCGCTGGTCCTGCTCCCCATCAAGACCCCCGCGATCTTCTACACCGCATTTTTCGGCTTTTACCCCATTCTCAAGGAAAAGCTTGAAAAACGAAGCCGCCCGATCGCGTGGACTTTCAAGCTTCTCGCCTTTCACCTCTCGCTCGGTGTGATCGCGCTGGTCTTTCACCTGTTTTTGCCCGAGCAGATGACCGAGGAGTTCCCGTTCTTCTGGCTTGCCCTGTATGCCGCGTCTCTCGTGGCGTTTCTGCTCTATGACCTCGCGCTGACACGCATGATCACCTTTTATCTGATCCGTTTGCGCCACCGCTTCCAAATCAAATAAAAAACGCTCCGACAAAAAACGGTATGAGAAATCCGTCCCCACATAATGGAAGGATTCCCATGCCGTTTTCTTTTATGCGCACAGGGAGAAAAAATTGGAAATATCCGTAAAAAGCAGGGCTTTCCTCTTGACAATCGAGCGAAAATTGTGTATAATTTAATATGTATGATTATATTTATTCGAATGTTGATTCATACAATCTCAGAAAACCCAAACAAGGAGGTGTTTTATGGAAAAAATCTTGATTCCGATTGTAGTCGGTGTTGCGGCATTGGCTATCGGAATTCTGGTCGGATTTCTGATCCGTAAAAAGATCGGAGAGGCAAAGATCGGTTCTGCCGAAACAGAAGCAAAACGAATTTTGGACGAAAGCGTGAAAAACGCCGACGCCAAAAAGAAGGAGCTTTTGCTTGAGGCAAAGGAGGAGACTCTGCGCCTGCGCAACGAGACCGAACGCGAGCTCAAGGAGCGCCGCGGAGAGGTTACGCGTCAGGAGCGCCGCATCAACCAAAAAGAAGAAAATCTCGACCGAAAAACCGAAGCACTTGAACGCAAAAACGAGCAGCTCGATGAAAAGCTCAAGGCAAACGACGCTCTGCGCGAGCAGATCAGCGAAGTTTTGGAGCAGCATCTGAAGCGGCTTGAGGAAATTTCCAACTACACGATCGAACAAGCAAAGGACGAGCTCTTGGCACGCGTTGAGTCCGAGACCCGTCATGAAATGGCTCAAAAGCTCGATGAACTCGAAGCGCAGTTCAAAGAGGAAGCCGAAACCAAAGCACGCAATCTGCTCTCTCTGGCAATTCAAAGATGCGCCGCCGATCACGTTACCGAATCCACGATCTCCGTGGTATCGCTTCCCAACGAGGAAATGAAGGGTCGTATCATCGGACGTGAGGGCAGAAACATTCAGAAGCTTGAAACACTCACGGGTGTCGAGCTGATCATTGATGACACGCCCGAAGCAATTACCGTGTCGGGATTTGATCCCGTCCGCCGTGAGGTTGCAAGACTCGCGCTTGAAAAGCTGATCTCCGACGGCAGAATCCACCCCGCCCGCATTGAGGAAATGGTGGAAAAGGCACGCCGCGAGGTAGACGCTGTGATCAAGCAAGCAGGTGAACGCGCAACCTATGACGTGGGCGTTCACGGAATTAACCCCGAGCTGGTTCGTCTGCTGGGCAGACTGCGTTACCGCACCAGCTACGGACAAAACGTACTCCAACACTCGATCGAGGTCGCTTGGCTCGCAGGCATTATGGCAGACGAGCTCGGACTGGACGGAACGCTCGCGCGCCGCGCAGGTCTGCTCCACGACATCGGTAAGGCATTCCCGCAGGATATGGAGGGCTCTCACGTTGAGCTCGGTGTCAATGCGGTGAAGAAGTATAAGGAAAATGCCGACGTCGTTCACGCGATCGAGGCGCACCACAACGATGTAGAACCCAGAACCATTATCGCGATCTTAGTGCAGGCTGCCGATGCGGTTTCCGCCGCTCGTCCGGGTGCCAGACGCGAGGATATGGAAAACTACATCAAACGTTTGCAAAAGCTTGAAGAAATTGCCGTCGGATTCCAAGGTGTGGATAAAGCGTACGCAATTCAGGCAGGACGTGAGATCCGCGTAATGGTGAAACCCGAGGTCGTAAACGACGAGGGTATGAAGCTGATCGCACGCGAGATGGCAAAGAAGATTGAAGAAGAAGTCAAGTATCCGGGTCAGATCAAGCTCAACCTGATTCGTGAAACGCGCGCAGTTGATTACGCGAAATAAAGCTTTTTCCGAAAGCGGAATTTATCATATATCTTGATATGATGAAACTATCACCGAGTTGCCGTACGGCAAAACGGTGTCCGTAATATAAAGCCCAATGCTTTGCGGGGGCGGTTTCCAATTGGAAACCGCCCCCGCAAATTTGAAATCGGTCTGCACCCGCTTGATGGATTTCTCCTCCGTGTTCCTCCTCTCCCAACTTTTTTAAAAAAATTTCAAGAAAAGACTTGACAACAACAATACTTCGTGATATGATGTATTACGTAAGGAGGGGTATGCAATGGATATTCAATTGAAACGAGGGCTTTTGGACGTTTGTGTGCTCGCTGCGATCAAAAACGAGGATTCCTACGGCTATCAGATCATCAAGGACATGAAGCCCTATCTGAAAATGTCAGAATCAACGCTCTACACGATTCTGAAGCGCTTGGAAACGGCTAAAATGCTAACGGTGCGAACCGTTGAGCATGGCGGCAGGCTTCGAAAATACTACCACATTACCAAAGCAGGGCTTGGGCGCATTGAGGATTTTAAGGACGAGTGGCGCGAGGTAATGCGAATCTATCAATTTGTAACAAAGGGGGATACGGAAGCATGACAAAGCAAGAGTTGCTTTTACAACTGCGGGCAAGGCTATCTCGACTGCCGAAGCGAGACGTGGAAGAACGGCTCAGCTTTTACGAGGAAATGATTGACGACAGAATGGAAGAAGGACTCACGGAAGAGGCGGCGGTTGCGGCACTCGGCACACTTGACGAGCTGGTGGAGCAGATCAAAGCCGAGATTCCCGCCGAACGGGAAGCCGATCTGCAATCCGAAAAGGGCAAAAAGAAATGGAAACCGTGGGAGATCGTGCTTTTGGCGCTCGGTTCTCCGATCTGGCTCTCTCTTCTGATCGCCGCGGTTGCGATCGTTTTTTCGCTTCTGATCGCGGTGATTGCGATTCTGTTATCACTCTA
This sequence comes from Oscillospiraceae bacterium, assembly GCA_015063585.1. Taxonomy (GTDB): domain Bacteria; phylum Bacillota; class Clostridia; order Oscillospirales; family CAG-272; genus UMGS1865. The sequence continues at coordinate 8,104 of SVTW01000047.1, read as the reverse complement.
CACCGTGCTTTGGGCGGTCGTTATCTCTCTTTGGGCAGTTTTTGTATCGCTGATCGCATGCGGTATCGGCGGGTTCATTGGGGGAATTGGTTTGACAATTGGCGGAAGTGCGCCGTCGGGTGTTGCGCTGATTGCCGCCGCATTCGTTTGCGCTGGGCTTTCCATTTTCCTGTTCTATGCCTGCAAAGCGGCGACGAAAGGAGCGGTTCTTCTCGCGTCCAAAATTGTGATCCATACCAAAAAAAGCATGAAAAGAAACTGAAAAGGAGAAACTGTTATGCGAATGGGTACCGAATCCCGCCTTCTGGTTGCACTGTTTTTAATTTTGGTCGGTTTGATCTTGTTTGGTGTAATCATGACGGCTCTGAAATGGGATTTTACAAAATTGTCTACCGCCAAATACGAAACCAACCGCCACGAGATCTCCGAGGACTTTCAAACCATTTCGATCACCTCAAAAACCGCAAACGTTGTCCTGCTCCCTGCCGAAGATTCGAATTGCACGGTTATTTGCCGTGAGCAGGAAAAGCAGCTTCATGCGGTAGAAGTTCGCAACGGAGCACTTGTGATCGAGGTAGTGGACACACGAAAATGGTATGATTATATCTCACTCTTCTCGTTCGAATCCCCTGCCATCACAGTCTATCTGCCGCAGGAGGCATACGACGCGCTGACGGTCAAGACCAACACGGGAAACGTGGAGGTGCCTTCGGCTTTTCGGTTTGAGGCAATTGAGATCACCGCAAGCACGGGAAATATCAAAAATGAAGCGTCGGTTGCAGGTGAGCTGAAGATTCAAACGACCACAGGAAACATCACGGTCAGTGGCGTGCAGGCGGACAGCATCAAGCTTTCTGCCTCCACCGGCAAGATCACGGTTTCGGATACGGCATGTGCGGGAGACGTGAGCCTGCGGGTCAGCACGGGCAACACCAAGTTAAGTCAACTCACCTGTGGCAGTCTCTCCTCAATTGGCAGTACGGGAGATCTGAAGCTTCAAAATACCGTTGTGAGCCGCCTGCTCTTGGTTGAACGAGACACGGGAAACGTACAATTTGATAAATGCGACGCGGCAGAGATCCGTGTGACGACCGACACGGGCAACGTGACCGGTACACTCCTCACCGAAAAGCTCTTTGACGCAAAAAGTGATACCGGTAAGGTCGAAGTACCCTCCCCCGCGGGAACAGAACCCTGCCGGATCAGAAGCGACACCGGTAATATCCGAATTACCGTGGAGGACGCAGAGCGCAGTTAACGCGAGGGACGCGGTTTGCGGGGGACGCGATTATGCGGGGACGCGGTTTTCGTCAGAAAACTTCTTGAAAGAAGTTTTCCGACACCTTTCAAGAACTTTCCCGAACGATTTTTATAGTGTGATGGAGTGCGCGTCGGCTCAGGGCTCAGGTACTGCCAATTGCCGTCAGGCGCCGCCAAGACCCTGCCGGCACTCGCGAAAAAGAAAGAATAGCCCATGTCTTGTAGGGACCGGCGTCCTCGACGGTCCAAATGCAATAATATTAAACCCTGCCGGCACTCGCGAAAAAGTGAGATTTTTCACAGCCTCCCTCCGGGAGGGAGGTGGGTTTTGCGTAGCAAAAGCCGGAAGGAGCCGGCGAAGGATAAGCCTTGCAATTCCCAAAAACGGGAACGAAGTCACTCATACGCATGCTCTTTCCGTCACGACTTCGTCGTGCCACCATCTCACTGCGGCTCGGTCACGCTCGCGTTCTGACACCACACCGTGGTGTCATTCATTCCGCTCACGCCGCTTCGCTACTCCCAGAGGAAGGCTTTGGGGACCCTGTCACAGAACAAGGAGACCCTGCCGGCACTACCGATAAAGAAAAAATTACATTTTTCGAGTCATCCTGAGCGAAGGGGCGAAGCCCCGAGTCGAAGTTTTGCGTAGGTGAGGCATACCGAACGGAGCAAAACCAACGAAAACAACCAAAGGTTGTTTGAGGCAGGGATCTACTTAAAATCGCCATTGGCTTGCCGTATGAGAGTTGCTTTTTTGAAAAAGGCTGAGCCTTTAAAAGGAAGAGGCTGCGTCATTGGCGCAGCCTCTGCTCAAAAAAGCCGACGGTAGGCTTTTTAGTAGCGCGGAATTTGCGGTTTTCGACTGCAAAGCAGTCGAAAATTGCGGTGTTTAGCCGCAAAGCAAAAACGTCGGGGGTGAGTACCAAATGCATTTTTGCATTTGACTCACCCCCTATTTCTCTATGGATCAAACAGCCGAGCAAGGTCTGTCATAGACGGCAAAAAATGTGTAACGTATGGCATAATCGCATCACTCACGGGCTGAAGATCGGGAATCAACACCACCTCCATGCCAGCCCGCGCGCCGGCAAGGACCCCGTTGTGTGAGTCTTCCACCACCATACACGAAGATGCCTCCACACCAAGCTCCCGTGCGGCAAGCAGGAAGATATCGGGTGCGGGCTTACTTTTTGCAACACGCTCTCCGCTTACAATGCAGGAAAAGAAACCGTCAAGTCGGGTTCGGCGGAGAAAATCATCAATGCGAAAGCGCGGTGCCGAACTGACCACAGCGGCGGCTATTCCGCGTTTTTTCAGCAGGCGCAAAATCTCCATCGCCCCCGCTTTCAGCGGAACACCGTTCTGCTCAATTTCGGCACGAATGAGACCTGCACGGATCTCCAGCATGCGCTCGTAGGGAAAAGCCTCTCCATAGTTCCGTCGAAAATAAACACCGATATCGCTCTCACTGACACCAAAAATATCCTGCATCACGGCATCCATATCACCGGAAAATCCGATCGCCTCCGCCGCGCCGACCCATGCGCGATAATAAATACGCTCGGTGTCAAACAGCGTACCGTCCATATCAAACAAAACAGCGTGTATCATCTCAGTTGATCTGCTTTCCAACCGCTCCGCCCGGATGGATCAGAGCGAAGTCCGCGAGCGGATAGTCGCGCGCCTCCATGATCCCCATCATGAGCGCGTCGAAGATCGCGATCGTGGCGGCAAAGCTTGCGGTTGACATCACCCCGTAGCGGTCGCTCTCGGGCGTGCTCGGCAAACGCAAGATCGCGTCCGCTCCCTCGGCAAGTGCCGCTTCGGGATGCGCGGTGACCACGATCAGGTGCGCGCCCTTCTTTTTCGCGATCTCACAAAGCGGCAACAGCTCCTCGGTTTTGCCGCCCTTTGAAACCAAAACCAAGACGTTCCCCGCCTTGAGTGCCCCCATTCCGCCGTGAACCGCCTCGGAGGGGGAGACAAATTTTGCCGGACTCTCAATACAGCAGAGCGAATGCGCGAATTTCTTGGCGGCAAAGCCCGAAGATCCGCACGCCGAGGTCACGGTCATATTTGACCTCAAAAGCAACCGCAGGGCTTTGCCAAACTCGGTCGGATCCATCGTCTCGGCAAGATCCGTAAGTGCACGTGCCTCATTCTCCACCGCGCGGTGCATGACCGCAAACAGGCGGGTGTCGCGCACCTCTTCCGCAACCTGCTCGGTGAGGAAAAGATCACAGTAGAGCCAAAGCACCGAATAGCGGTCCTTGAGATCCTTTGCAAACCAAATGCCTGCCCGGATCTTGTCCTTCCCATACATTTTCTCAAACGCCGACAGGTCAAATCCAACGTCGGTGAGCATTGTGCGGTTCGCATTCGCGGTGGGACATTCGGCAAGAATTTCACGCACGGCCTCCCAATTTTCGCGGTAGACCGTGTCCATCGGCTGCTCGTAACGTCCTGCCGCGTTTTGGAGCTCGCGCACCTCGGCGGCGCATTTGCCGTAGACCGCGCGGTAACATTCCTCACGCAATTCGGTTGCGATATGGTGGAAGTGCGGCTCGGGCAGGGCAAGGATCTCCTCACGAAGCGCCGCGGTTACAATGGTGGAATAGCCAACGTCGGTTCCGTGCAGAAAATAGGGCTTTTGATCGATCAGACCTGTGATTTCAAAGTAATGCGACAGATGATGCTCACTGCCCGATCCCGGTCGTGTGGTGGAAAGCAGGGTGAGACATGCGCCAATCAAGACCAACGCCTCCATGAGTTCCCCGATCGCGGCAGGATCACGCTCGGTCAAGGCTTTTGCCGCGTGGCGGATCGCATCGGTTTTGAGCTTCACAAGATCATAGACCACGGGGCAAAGATATTCGCCGTTGATCCGCTCGCTCAGCTTCCAATCGCACAGGGCACTGTATTTTCCGATAATGTCGGCATATCCCGAACGGATCATATCCATCGGCGCGTTTTTGAGGATATCAACGTCACCGAGGATCAGCGTGGGGGCATTTGTGGTGTAGGTCACCTTCATGCCCTCTATGATCATCGCCGCACCCGATGACGCGTATCCGTCCATCGAGGGGGCTGTGGCAATGATGCCGCTTCGAATGCCCGCAAAAAAGGCAACGTATTTGCAAAGATCGTTGATCACGCCCGATCCGATCCCGAGAACCAGATCGGTTTTCGGTGTCATGTGCGCACGAACCAAAGCAATGCTCTCCTCATTGGGAACCAGAATCTCCTCTGCGGAAAACAGGCAAACGTCGGCAATGCGCGCACCCAACAAGGCGCGCACGCGTTCGCCGCAAAGCGGATACGTATTGGCATCGGCAACCAGCAAAATTTGCTTGTGGTCGATCAGGGTTGGAAGCTCGTCCAAGACCCCCGCGCCAATTCGGAGTGCTTCTATGTCACAACGGTGGGTACGTCCGCAGGAGCAATGAAGATCACGGTTGATCAGATCGTAAATGCTTTTCATAAAATTCTTCCTTTCACGTTTCATCGGTTTCATTTTATCACAAAAAAAGAGAATGTCAAGGCATGTGTGACCTCTTGACATTCAATCAAAAACGCGCTATAATAACGGTATCAAACGATCATAAACGATCAAAAAGGAGGATATTATGCTTCCATTGCAAAGACAGCATGACATTTTGCGATTGCTCGAAGAACGAAAGGAAATGACGGTCAAAGAGCTTTGCGCAGCACTTTATTACAGCCCCGCCACCGTGCGGCGCGACCTGACCGAGCTCGAGGCAAAGGGGTTGCTCAAACGCAGCTTTGGAGGCGCGGTGCTGACCGAGCGCTACACCGAGCAGCTCCCGCTCGCGATCCGTGCCGCCAAACACATTGCCGCCAAAAAGCACATTTGTGCCAAAGCCGCCGAGTGGATCTGTGACGGTGACACCCTGTTTCTTGACGCCTCCTCCACGACCTATTTCCTCGCGCCGTATCTGAAGGCATTTTCGGAGCTCACCGTGATCACAAACAACCCGCATCTGAGCGTGGCGCTCTCCGAGCTGAAGATCCACAATCTTTGCACCGGCGGTGAAATGCTCAACGATTCGATCGCACTGGTAGGCAGTGATACCCAGCGTTTTCTTCGCGGCATTCGCGCGCACAAGTGCTTTTTCTCCGCGCGCGGACTCTGCGACGGCGAGATCAGCGACTCCTCCAAGGAGGAACGCGACGTGAAGATCGCTATGCTGGAGCGTGCGGAACAGAGCTTCTTTCTCTGCGACAGCTCCAAAGAAAATTTGCGGTTTCCCTATACCGTTGCCGCTCTTTCCGAACGGATTCGAAGGATTGACGAGAGCGGACCTCTCCCCGCCCGTCAGAGATCCTTGACGTAGACGCAATCGCGGTTTTTCGCCAGAATGTCGGCACGCTTTCGGTAGCCCTGCTTCCGATAAAACCCCTCGGCGCTGTCGGTGGTCAAAATCATGCGCGCGATCCCAACCTCACGCATCTTTTGCTCTGCGCGCGCAAGGAGCGCGCTTCCATATCCCTGCCCGCGGTAGTCGGCGTCGATCCAAAATTCACGCACAAATCCAAGCCGTTCCTCAAAAAACCAGCTTTTGGAGGTAATGATCTGATACTGCAAAAAGCCAACGGTCTTGCCCCTCTCACAATGCAGGATCGCGGTGTTCTCCCCCTCGTTCATCTGCTCCCAAAGTGCCTCCCAATCGCGGACCGAAATGCCAAGCTCCTCAAAATAGCGGCGAAATGCCTCGGTAAACGCAACGTCCCGAAAATCGTGAATGATCCGTTCCTCTATCATACGTTGTCCCCCTTTTTCTGTTCCGTCAACGATAGGATACCACACCCCTGCGCGATTGTCAATCAACCGATCGTTCAAACGGGAAAAAATATGCCGAGATTGTAAACAAAAAAACAATCCCATTGACAGCCATGCGGCAGTATGTTATAATAAAAAAGGATACAGTAAAAGAGGTGATTGAGGTGAAAACACTTTTTCGGGGCGGAAAGGTCCTGCAGCCAAACGGAAGCTTTTCGGATCGGCTCGCGGTTCTTATTGACGGCGATACCATTACAGCCGTCCATGACTCTGACCAAGCTCCCGCCGCCGACCGCGTTTGCGACCTGCAAGGAAAGCTTTTGCTCCCCGGTCTTGTAGACGTCCATACACACGGACGCGCAGGCTTTGATTTTCAGGACGCCACCGTTGACCAACTGAACACCATGAAAGCCGATTACGCACGCCACGGTGTGACCACGGTTTTCCCGACCCTTGCTTCTGCCTCGGTTTCCGATTGGATCGAAGCCATTGCGCGCATAGATGCCTGCGGTTTTGACGGGATTCATTTGGAGGGTCGCTATCTCAACCCCACAAAACGCGGGGCGCATCCCGCGCATCTGCTTGCCCCGCTGAATGCCGAGGAGCTTGACACGGTCCTGCAAAAGATCACGTCTCCCTGCCACGTCAGCGCGGCTCTGGAGCTTGATACCGACGGCAGCTTTTCTGCCTGTGCGCGCCGCCACGGTGCCACGCTCGGCTTGGCGCACACCATGGCAACCGCCACCGAGACACGCACCGCTATGGAACGCGGGGCGACCTCCTTTACCCATCTTTTCAATGCGATGCCCCCCCTGCACCATCGTGAAGGCGGCGCCGTTAGCGTGGCGCTTTGCGGAGGCGGATATGGGGAGCTGATTGCCGACGGATTGCACGTTTGCCCCGATATGATCGCGCTCGCCTACCGTTGCCTCGGCCGCGACAGAACGGTGCTCGTCACCGACTCGATGCAGGGCACCGGATGCCCCGACGGTGAATACAGCATTGCGGGACAGCCCGTGATCCTCAAAAACGGACGTGCCATGACGCTGGACGGCGTTTTGGCAGGCAGCACGCTCAACCTTTGGGAGGGCGTACAAAACCTCATGCGTTTTGCCAATGTTCCGCTCGGCGAGGCGGTGCTCTGCGCCACGCGGAATCCTGCCGAGATGGTGGGGATTTCCAACCGCGTCGGTATGATCGAGCAAGGCAAGCGCGCCGACCTTTTGATCGTAGACCCCCGTGATAATCAAATTGAGACCGTTATTTTCCACGGAAAACCTTTGACAGAACCGAAAGGAGCTACCTGATGAACGGCACGCAAACCACCTTGAAAAAACCCACCCTTTCCGCGCGGTTGCTTTCCGACCTGCAAATCGCGGTCTGGGCGATCCTTGCTCTGTTTCTTGTTACCTTGCTCATTCTCGAAACGCGTCCCACGCCCAATCAATCCGATCTCACCGTTTCCGAGCCCATCACCGTAAATTCCTCGATCATCGACGTTCACACACAACGCTATTCCACAACCGTTCGCGGCAGTCTCTACAATCCCACCAACGAGCCCGTTACGATCGACTCGGTTACCGTTTCGGTGATCACCGATGACAAGGGCTACCGTGTGGTCGAGTTTGACGGCTTCGTCCTGCACCCGCGTATGGCGGAGGAAATTACCCACACCTTCACGGGCGGCACCGAGTATCAGCGGGTTTCGCGCGTGGCGGTTACGGTCAACGGCGAAGAACGCGTGATCGTGAATACAACCAACCGGCAAGCCTCGATCAGTGGCGCGGTCATTTTCTTCCTGATCCTGCTGGTTCCCATCCTTCTGCTTCTGACGCGCGCGATCAAGATCCGCTACTACCTCTATCAGGAAAAACTCTATTTCGACCAACACAGCGATATGAAATAAAAAAACGGAGGCTGCGTCATTGGCGCAGCCTCTGCTCAAAAAAGCCGACGGTAGGCTTTTTTGTAGCGCGGAATTTGCGGTTTTCGACTGCAAAGCAGTCGAAAATTGCGGTGTTTAGCCGCAAAGCAAAAACG
>SVTW01000046.1 GCA_015063585.1 Oscillospiraceae bacterium | reverse complement strand
TTTTTTGTAGCGCGGAATTTGCGGTTTTCGACTGCAAAGCAGTCGAAAATTGCGGTGTTTAGCCGCAAAGCAAAAACGTCGGGGGTGAGTACCAAATGCATTTTTGCATTTGACTCACCCCCTGTTTTCATTATTTCAATTCACCGAGGTAGTATTTCTTCTTGCCGCGACGCACAACAATATATTTGCCGCCGAGTGCAGTTTCGGCATTGATCTCAAGATCAAGCGACTTGACCTGCTCGCCGTTGAGCGTGAGCGAGCCGTTGGAGATAAACTCACGCGCCTCACGCTTGGAGGAGCAGATGCCCGCAGAAACAAGCACGTCCATCACGGGACCGCCCGCGGTTTCAAAATGCGGTACGTCCTTGAGTCCCGACAAAAGGTCGCCCAGCGGGATCTCCTTGATCTTGCCTGCAAAGAGCAGCTCACTGATCCTCACAGCCGACTCATAAGCGCCCTCGCCGTGCAGATCGCGCAGAATCTCCTCGGCAAGCTTCTTTTGTGCCAAGCGGCGTTCGGGAGCGGCATTGTGCTCTGCCTCGATCGCCTCGATCTCCTCACGCGAGAGGAAGGTGAGACGCTTGAGGTATTCGATCACCATGCTGTCCTCGGAGTTGAGCAGGAATTGATACAACTCATAGGAGCTGGTCTTGTTCTTATCCAACCAAACCGCGTTGCCCTCGCTCTTGCCGAACTTATTGCCGTGCGAGTCGGTCACAAGCGGCATGGTCATGGCATAAACCTCGTCGCCCGTGGTCTTGCGGATCAGCTCAATGCCCGTGGTAATATTGCCCCATTGGTCGGAGCCTGCCACCTGCAGATCCACACCGCGATGCTCGTGCAGATACTTGAAATCCAAGCCCTGAATGAGCATATAGGAGAACTCCGCATAGGAGATTCCGCTTTCCATCTGGCGGCGGATCAGATCCTTGGAGAGCATATAGCCAACGTTGATATATTTTCCGTAGTCGCGGAAGAACTCGATCACGTTGATGTCTTTCACCCAATCGTAGTTGTTGACCACCTCATAGGGGAAGATGGTTTGAAGCTGCTTTTTAAGGCACTCATAGTTGTGCATCACCTCATTGCGGTCGGAAAGCTTGCGCTCCACGGTTCCGCGGGGGTCACCGATCAGTCCCGTTGCCATACCGACCAAAAGCAGGGGGGTGTGTCCTGCGGCGGCAAGACGGCGCGTGATCAAAAAGGACGAATAATGTCCCAGATGAAGGCTGTCCGCCGTGGGGTCGGTTCCGATATAAAAGGTCATACCTCCCGCGTTCAATTTATCAATCAGCTTCGGATCAGAGATATCCTGAATCAGACCTCTCCATTTTAAATCCTCGTAAAGTGTCATATTTGACCTCCTGTTTTCTTGCATACTTCGAGCCGCCCCGACCGTGTCGGACGGTTTTTTTCATTATCTTATAGATTATAGCATGAAAAAACGCGTTCGTCAAGTTTTTTTGAAGAAAAACAGAAATTTGCAACAAAAGAGTATAAAACAATGTGATTATTAAAAAAATACCGAATCTGTCTCCGCAAGATTTAAAATAGGTTTCATTTTCTTTTTTGCATACAAATAGGTTTGATATGCCCCTCCCCAACCGTGATCAATAAATGCAATTACAAAATCAGCCCTTTCAACCATCCATTTATTTCGCATCAATATTGCATACCGATAAGGTACATTCTCTTGGCTCGGATAAACAATCTCATCATATAGCCCCATCTGTGATTTTAACGATAAAGGCAGATGCTTTGCATCGACATACGGTATCACAAGGGTTAATTTTGTTTTTTTATTCAACTGTTTCAATTTCAAACCGCAATGGAAAGCAAATAAATCAAAATTACCATAACCGCCGAAAATTAATTCACAGCTTTCCTTTTCAATACACTTATCCAAAACTGAAATCAGCTCGAATTCCAACCTCTCATTTTTTTGAAAATCTGCGTGTCCGCAAAACATGATCACCATATTATTCTCTCCTAATAGGTAGGTTTACCTTCCTATTGTACCATTTCTAAAATAAAAAGTCAAGAAAAACATGTAGGTATACCTTCTTATATTTTCAATAAAAAACTGCTACAATATAAGAGCAGAAAGAAATGGGAGGTGTTCCGCATGACCGTCAACGATGCCGTGGCAAAACGCGTATCCGATCTGCTCAAAGCGAATAACATGTCCCAATACCGATTGGAACAAGAATCGGGGATCCAGCATGGAAGCATGCAGTGTATTATGAATGGGCGAAACAAAACCGTTACCCTGAGCACGGTTATTTTGTTAGCAAAAGGATTCCATATTACACTCACCGAATTTTTGGACGACGAAATATTCTCCTCACAGGATTTAGAATTGGAATAACGCAAAAAGGAGCGCCTCAAATGCGATCGTGCATTGAAGTGCTCCTTTTGCTATTTGCTCCCTACGGAGTGATTATATGTTACGCGGTTTCTTTCCGCGCTTTTTGGAACAGATACACAGACAGCCCCATAAGCAGGAACATCATTCCAAGTCCTTCCGAAACGGTTGCTTTCGAGTGCTTGCTACGCTCCGATTCTGTTTTTTTGCAATTTTATAAAGCTCCTCGGCGGCAAGACGCGTCTTTGCAACCGATACGTCTTTGTCCTTCGGAAAGCAATAGTAGAGCGCCTTGTGATTTCCGATGCAGATCACATCGCCTACCTCGTACCAATTGAAATCCGAATAGAGGCTGTAGGACGCAATCGGGGTCTGCGTGTAGTCAAGCTGTCCTTCACAGCCTGTAAGGGAGAAGCCCCGGTCTGTGTGCGTCAATCGCCCCTCCCCTACGCGGTAGATGCAACGCGTGTCGATCGACATGCAAATATCCACGGGTGTGTCGAGCGCATAGGTACCCGCCTCCAGCTCATGCCGCACCGCCTCGCGCTCCCACGCATACCAATCGGTCACAAATTCAAATTCGGTCTTGCCGTCCTCGGCGCAAAGCTTGCCGAATTCGTCGAGCGTGTACACCTTTTTGCAAGCGTGACAGGTCAGTTGGGTTCCCTTTCCTTCCATTTTTCCCTCCACACCGCAACAGGCGCATTTGTAAAGCACGCGGTCGAGATAGTCGGCACGGAAGGGTTCGTCCACGCGCACCTTGTTTTCAAACTGCCAACGGAAATGGTCAAACGTAAATTTTTCTCCGATCACCGCGCCGATCTCGTCAGCCGTCATCGTTTTCAGATCCTCGGAAGAGAGCAGATACTCCATATCGGCAGACACGCGCACACGCCTGCGTTGCAATCCGTTATAGAGCGGGTCGCGCGAAAATGCGCCATACGTGCGGATCATCACAACGGGAATGCCAAGCCGTTTTGCAAAACCGCCGATGCTGTCGGGCAGAGGGGTGGCGGTGCCGTCGAAGCTGTAGCTTGCCTCGGGATACATCAAAACCGAGCTTCTAAGCTCCTTGACCGCGTAATGAATGTCACGAAGCAGGGTCAGATCGGTTACAAATTTTTTGGTTGGAATACACCCGATCTGCCGCATCAGCCAATTTTTGCCGACAAAGCCGTCGGTCGTTGCCACGATATGAAAGGGGCGCGGGAACAGAATATTAGCGGCAATTTCAAGATCAATAAAGCTCGAATGATTCATCAGATACAGGCAGGGCTCCCCTTTTCCAAGTCGCTCCATGCCAATCCTGTTGCAGTGAAATTTGGTTGCCCAAAGATCGGGAAACGATACGACTTTGAGCAAAGCCCGAAAGAAGGGGTGGGTTCGAATGGGCTTTTTCTGTTTTTGGGGCGCAAGACTTACAACCTCGTGGTAGGGTCTGTTTATGATTTTGATTTTCATATCATATCCGCCTTTATTTAAACTTTGTAAACAAATTATAACATAACATGCGCCAATAAGCAAGACTTTACACGGTATTTTTTCAAGCCGCGCAAAAAAAACGCTATTTGGAAAAACAAAAAAGAGGTGAGTGCCGTCGCAATGTGCGATCGGTTCTCACCTCTTACCATTCAGACCTTTTTAATAATCTTACGCGGACATTTTTCGGCGCAAATGCCGCATCCCGTACATTTGTTTTGGTCGATCGACGCTACAAAATCGTTGACCGTGACCGCTCCGGCGGGACAGTTCTTCTCACAAATGCGGCAGGAAATACACCCAACCGCGCATTGGCGGCGTGTGGTGGCACCGTTCTCAACCGAACGGCAGGCAACCACGTATTTACTTGCCACGGGAATCACCGCAATGAGATGCTTCGGGCAGACCGACGCACAAGCGCCGCACCCGATGCATTTTTCGGGATCCACCACCGCAAGACCGTCTTGGATCGAGATCGCGTCGTATTTGCAGGCGGCAACACAGGTGCCGAGTCCGATACAACCGTTGGGGCACGCTTTGTCTCCGCCTCCGAGCTTTTCGGCGGCAATGCAGTCCGCCGCGCCCTCATAGCGATATTTGAACACCGCGGTGTTACAGTTTCCCGAGCACATGACCTGCGCATACATGGGAACGGGGTCCGACACCTCAATGCCCATGATCTCTCCAATGCGGCGCATTCCCTCCGCACTGCACGCGTTGCAGGCATTCGGCGCAGCCTCGCCTTTCACGATCGCATCGGCAAGCGCGGCACAGCCCGAAAAGCCGCATCCGCCGCAGTTTGCGCCCGGCAGACATTCCGTGATCTGCGGCACGCGTTCGTCCACCTTCACTGCAAAGATCTTTGCGGCAATTGCCAGCAAAACGCCAAACACAACTCCAAGCACCGCAAAGATCACGGCGGGAATCATTACATCATTGAATTGCATACTCTCCTTCCTTTCCTCGGGCAAGCATCAGAGCTTCACGCCCGAAAAGCATGAGAACGCCATAGCAAGCAAGCCTGCCGTGATCAGCGTCAGAGGAAAGCCCTCAAAGGCACGGGGCGGGTTGGCATTTTGCATGCGTGAGCGAACACCGGCAAACACCGTGATGGCAAGCGTAAAACCAAGCGCCGCTGCCAAGCCGAAGCACACCGCCTCCACAAAGCCGTAATCGTTCTGCACGATCAGAAGTGCCGAGCTGAGCACGGCACAGTTGGTTGTGATCAGCGGCAGATAAATGCCGAGCGCGCTGTAAAGCGCGGGGATAAAGCGGCGCAGGAACATTTCAATGAATTGCACCAACGCGGCGATCACAAGGATAAATGCCACGGTTTTGAGGTATTCCAACCCAAAGGGGAGGAGCAGATATTCATAAACAGCCCACGTTGCGGCACCCGATACCGTCATAACGAAGGTTACAGCCATGCCCATTCCGAGCGCGGTGTCGGGATGCTCGGAAACGCCGAGGAAGGGACAGCAACCGTAAAATTTTGAGAAGATGAAGTTCTCTACCAAAATTGCCGAAAACATCATCAAAAGGATCGATCCAAAGCTCATTTTGCGTCAGCCTCCTCTCTCAGTGAATTGGGCGCGCCCGAAGCGGCAACGCTCTCGCGGTTTGCTCCGATCTCCTTGAGTCTCGCGCGATCGGCAACCGTGTTGCGGATCTTCTGCACGGCGGCAATGACAAATCCGAGCGTCAAAAACGCACCGGCGGGAAGAATAAAGATGATCATTTCGGGATAGTCCGCAGGTAAAATACGGACCCCGAGGATCGAGCCTGCCCCGAGCAGCTCACGCACGGTTCCGAGCACGCAAAGCGCAAAGGTAAAGCCCAGCCCCATTGCAACGCCGTCCACAATGGAGGGCAGGGGCGCGTTTTTCGAGGCAAATGCCTCGGCACGGGCGAGAATGATACAGTTTACCACGATCAGCGGGATAAAAAGTCCGAGTGCCTGATAGAGCGAATAAAAGTATGCCCGCATCAACAGCTCGACCGCCGTAACGAAGCCTGAAATGATTACGATATATGCGGCAATGCGCACCTGCTGTGGAATAAATTTACGCAGCAATGAGATAAAGAGATTGGAGCAGATCAGCACCGCGGTTGCCGCCACGCCCATACCGAACGCATTCTCAAGAGAGGTGGTGGTAGCAAGCGTGGGACACATGCCGAGAAGCTGAACCAAGGTGGGGTTATTATCCAACACACCTTCCTTTAATTGCTTGATGTAACGGTTCATGCCGCGCCTCCTTTCTCATTCAAAAGCGTTTGCAAGGCAGCCGTTGCCGCATTCACGCCGTCGGTGACCGCCTTGGAGCTGATGGTTGCGCCCGAAATAGCGTCTACCTGCTCTCCAAGCACAAGCGTACCCTGCGCACCTTCAAATTGCGCAAGAAAACCCGCTTCGTTCACCCGTGCGCCGAGTCCCGGTGTTTCGGACAGCGACACAATGCTCACGCCGCGCACCGAAAGATCGGAATTATAGCCAACCATCATCACAATGTCACCTCCAAAGCCCGCGCTCGCAACCTCCACACAGTAACCGATCTCGGTTTCCGAATCGGTTACAAGGTAAACGGGAATGCCGTCCTCACTGAGCAGCGTACAGGTGGGCGCCTCCAGCGAAAAGATCTCACCGATCGCGCGGTTTTTGGTCTCTTGCAGATTCTTTGCGTAAACGTCCTCTGTCAACGCGTATACAAATGCCACAAGCCCTGCCACAACGGTACAGATCAGAAGCAGCTTGAGTCCAACCGTGAAAGAAGTCCAAAACGTTCTGTTTTTCGTCTGTTCCATTCTCAAGCGCCCCCCTTCTTTGCCTCGCGGCGTTTTTTACCGAACACACGCGGCTTGGTTGCCATATCGAGATACCAAACAAGCGCATTCATGATCAGGATCGCAAAGGAAACGCCTTCGTTATATCCCGAAAAGTAGCGCAAAAAGACCACCAACGCGCCGCAACCCACGCCAAAGATCAGTCTGCCAACGGAGGTAACGGGAGAGGTCACGTAATCGGTTGCCATAAAGATCGCACCGAGCATCAAGCCGCCGCTGCAAAGCGAAGCCACCATAAACGGAAGCCGGTCTGCCCCGCCCTGCGGAAAGAGGAAGGTGAGAAGTGCCACCGTTCCGATAAAGGCAACGGGAATGTGCCACGCGATCACGCGGCGCGCTAGAAGATATACGCCACCGATCAGGAGCATCAGCACGGAAACCTCACCGATACAGCCGCCCACGCGTCCGAGGAAAAGATCGAACAGCGATTCGGTGGGAAGCGCGCCGTCCTTGAGGGCGATCAGGGGCGTTGCCGAAGCCACGGCATCCACGCCGAAGCCAACACGGTCATATGCCGCAGGGAAAACCGTCATGCCGTTTGTCCACGCGAGCATCAGAAAAACACGTGCCGCCAATGCGGGGTTCATCACGTTTTTGCCGATTCCGCCGAAGATCTGCTTAACCACAATAATGGCAAAGGCAGAGCCGACGATCGGGATGTAAAACGGAACGGCGGGAGAGAGATTGAGCCCGAGCAGAAGCCCTGTGACCGCCGCGGAGCAATCCGCGATCGTGACAGGACGGTGCAACAGGATCTGCGTCAGCGCCTCAAACAGCACCGATGCGACCACACAGGTCAACACGACCAATGCGGCACGCAGACCGAACAGATAGCAGCCCCATACCGTTGCGGGTAAAAGCGCGATCAGCACGTCCTTCATGACCGACGCCGTCGTCGCGCCGCGCCGCGCGTGCGGAGATGGCGATACGGTGAGAAGCGACGGTGCCGCCGCCTGTGTCAATTTCGAATTCATAAAAAATCGTTCCTTTCTGTTTCAAACAGTCGGTTGCGTTATTTTTTCATGCGCAATGCGCCCTTTGCAACGCGGATATATTGCACGATCGGCACGCCCGCGGGGCAATTGTAGGTGCAGGTTCCGCATTCCACACAGCTCATCACGTTCAGCTTTGCCGCGTCGTCGTATCGGCGCGCCTGCGCGTACTGTGTCAAATAATTCGGCATCAGGTGCATCGGGCAATGCGCCACGCACTGTCCGCAATGAATGCACGCGCCGTGTTCGGTGTTGATCGCATCGTACTCAGCGGAGAAAACAAGGATCGCCGAGGTGCCTTTCACAACGGGGGAGTCGATGTCCCACTGTGCCTGCCCCATCATCGGACCTCCGCTCACGATCTTTTTGATCGGTTTGGTGCAACCGCCGCAGAAATCGATCAGCTCACGCATCGACGCGCCGAGCGGCGCGCGCACGTTTTGCGGCACGGAAATGCAATCTCCCGCCACCGTAACAATGCGGCTGACAAGCGGGATCCCGCGATAGAAAGCGCGCGAGATCGCGGAGGAGGTCTCGGCATTGAGGATCAGACAGCCAACGTCGGCGGGCAGTTTTCCCGCGGGAAGCTCGCGGCGGAAAAGCGCGTAAATGATCTGCCGCTCGTCGCCCTGCGGATATTTGGTTTTCATAACACAAACGCGGATATTGGGATACTCCCCTTTTTTCAGGAGCTCCGAAAGATTGGCGATGGCATCGGGCTTGTTATCCTCAATGGCGATCACGCCCTCCTTGGCACCCAAGGCATGCATCACGACCTCAAGCCCCGAGATCACGGTCTCCCCGCGCTCCAGCATCAGCCGATGGTTTGCCGTGATATAAGGTTCACACTCGGCGCAGTTGATAATGACCGTGGACACCTTTCCAATCGCCCCCTGCAGCTTTGCGTAGGTGGGAAAGGTAGCACCGCCAAGACCGCTGATGCCCGCGCGGCGGACGATATCCACGATCTCCTCGGCAGTGGTTTCCGCCAACGGCTTGTGCCACGGCTTTACGGTGGGATCCCACGTGTGCTTCCCGTCGTTTTCAATTACAATGTTCCGAATCGGAATCCCGCGTGCATCGTGTCTTGTTATGATCTGATGCACCTTTCCCGAAACGCTTGCGTGGACGGGACATCCCAGCCCCGCGTTCACCACACCGATCACCTGACCGATCTTCACCTCGTCCCCTACCGCTACGATGGGGTCGGCATGCGCGCCGATATGCTGTGAGAGCGGAATGGAGACCGTTGCGGGATCGGGCAAACGAACGGTTGCCGCCGTTGCCGCTTCCTTATGCTCATGGAGGTGTGTTCCTCCCCGAAAGGTAAATTTCAAAGCTCGTTCCTATCCTTTCCCTTCAAACGGCACCCCGCACGTATCCTGCGGAATGCTCTTTCATGCTTTTTATTATACCGCAAAATTCGCGTCTTGTCAATGCTTTCATACCTATATTATAGATCGTTATTTTTTTGTCATTCTTTTGCGCCCATTTAACCAATCCATAAAGCAAAAAAGAAAAATATATTAGAAATGTCCAAAAATATCGTCGAAAATCTTTGACAAGCTCCATAGGATATGATATAATAAATGATATGTTCCCCAATAAAGGAGGTATCTGCAAAAATGGTGTTCGGAAAGCACATCAATCGCTATTATCTGCGTTATTGCCCCGTTCTCTTGCTGGGCTTGCTGGCGCTGATCGTGATTGACTATTTTCAATTGATCGTTCCCGAGCTTTACCAAATGGTAATCAACGGTATGAATAACGGCACGGTTGAGGTGGACGGCGTGGTCCATGCCTTCAATATGGATTTTCTTCTCGACCGTATCTGCCTGCCGCTCATTTTTATTATTTTGGTAATGGTGGTTGGCAGATTCCTGTGGCGCATCTGCTTTTTCGGATCGGGCATTCGCGTGGAGACCGATCTGAGAAACCGCATGTTCGACCACTGCAAAGATCTCTCGCGCCAATATTATCAGGTGAACAAGGTTGGAAACCTGATGTCCCTTTTCACAAATGATCTGGAAACCGTGCAGGATTGCTTCGGCTCGGGAATTTTGATGTTCTTTGATGCCGCCTTTCTCGGTATCCTCGCCGTTTATAAAATGTTCCGCATGGATCCGCTCCTCACCCTGTTCTCGATGATCCCCATGACCTTTCTTCTGATCGCCGCTACCGTTGTTGGCAAGCACATGATGAAAAAATGGGACGTGCGCCAAGCCGCCTTTTCGGATCTTTCGGATTTTTCGCAGGAAAGCTTTTCGGGCATTGCCGTAATTAAGGCATTTGTAAAGGAGACCAAGGAGCTGATCGCCTTTAACAAGCTCAACCGCAAAAACGAGGACGCAAATATCGACTACACCCGAACCTCCACCCTTTTGCGCGTCTGCGTGACGCTCTTTGTAGAGTCGGTGATCTGTGTGATCCTCGGCTACGGCGGCTATCTCGTTTGGAAGGGTGAATTCAACGCGGGACAGCTCGTGGAATTTATCGGCTACTTCACCGCGGTGGTTTGGCCGATCATGGCTGTATCCGAGCTGATTGAAATGTCCTCGCGCGGAAAAGCGTCGCTTGCCCGCATCAGTGAGCTACTCGACGCGAAATGCGACGTGGTCGACCGTCCTGACGTGCGTGAGATCGCGCCAATCCGCGGCGATATTTCGTTCCGCGGGCTTACCTTCCGCTACCCCGACGGTGAATTTGACGCGCTCTCGGATATTTCCTTTGACATTCGCGCCGGAGAAAACGTGGGTCTGGTTGGTAAAACGGGCGCGGGCAAGACCACGCTCGTGGATCTGATCCTGCGCACCTATAACGTCCCCGACGGAACGCTTTTCATCGACGGACACGACGTAAATACCATTCCCATTCGCCAGGTGCGTGCCGCGTCGGCTTACGTGCCGCAGGATAATTTCCTGTTCAGTGACACCATTACGAACAATATCGCATTCGGATTTGACGAGATCGACCCCAACGCGGTACGCGAGGCGGCAGAGCTTGCCGACGTACATAGCAACATCTCGGAATTTCAGGATCAGTATGAAACCGTGCTCGGTGAGCGCGGCGTAACGGTTTCGGGCGGCCAGAAGCAACGCATCTCGATCGCGCGTGCGCTGATGAAAAACGCACCGATCCTGATTTTGGACGATTCAGTTTCGGCGGTTGACACCAAGACCGAAAAGAGTATTCTTGAAAATCTGCGCCGTACCCGCGCGGGCCGCACGACCATTTTGATCGCGCACCGCATTTCCACCATTGAGAAAATGGATAAGATCGTGTTCATCGACGACGGACGGCTGGTTGCCGTTGGCACACACGCCGCGCTTTATGACACCTGCCCCGATTACCGACGCATGGTGGATCTGCAAAAGCTTGAGGAGGAAGGAGGAGAGGCAAATGCGTGAATTTTACCCGCTTTTGATCGTTGGTGCGATCGTTGGCACCCTCTCGCTCCTGTTTATCACGGCATACGCCATGATGAAAAACAAAAAGGAAGCCATCGGCTTTGACCGCAATATGAAGGACGGCGAGATCGTGCGCCGCCTGCTCCGCTACGCAAAGCCGCATTGGAAAAGCTTTCTCTTTGTCGGCATCTTAATGCTCTTCTCGATCGCCTACGACATCATCTCTCCCCTGCTTGTGGGTACAATCGAAGAAACCGTTAAGAGTGATTTTGAATTGCCCACGCTCTACCGCTTTGTGGCGCTCTACGCAGGGATCCTTGCCATTTCGCTTGTCTGCACCTACGTGCAAACACTCGTGCTCCAAAAAACGGGACAGCGTATTCTCTCGGAGATCCGCGAGGATCTGTTCCGCCACATCGAAGGACTCTCTCACGAGCAGCTCAATCAAATCCCCGTTGGCAAGCTGGTCACGCGCGTGACAAACGACACCAACGCCATCTCGATGCTCTTTACCAACATTCTTGTAAACCTGCTCAAAAACTGCTTTGTGATCATGGGCGTGCTGGTTGCCATGCTTCTGCTCAACTATCAGCTCACACTCATGGTGCTCTGCTTTGTTCCCTTCATCGTGCTGTTCACGGTGATCTTCCGCAAGTTTTCGCGCCGCGCTTACCGCCGCGTCAAGGACGGAACCACCGATATCAACACCTATCTGTCCGAAAACCTTTCGGGCATCAAGATCACGCAAATTTTCAACCGCGAGGAAAAGAAAATGCGTGACTTCACCGAAAAAAGCAAGAGCCTTGCACGCGCGAAGCAGAACCAGATCTTTGTGTTTGGAATTTTCCGCCCCGTGGTATATATGCTCTATATCTCCTCGGTGCTTTGCCTGCTCTATCTGGGCGGCAGAGGCTACATTCGAAACGTTTCGTTTCTCGGTCAGGCGCTGACAAGCGGAACCATTGTAACCTTCTACATGTATATCTCCAAATTCTATAACCCCATTCAAAGCCTTGCCGAGCAGTTCAACTGGCTCCAATCGGCATTTGCCTCGGCAGAAAAGATCTTCACGATCCTCGATATGCAGCCCACCGTGGTGGACGAGCCCGATGCGATCGAGCTTGACGAGGTGCGCGGAGCGATCGAATTCCGCAACGTGTGGTTCTCCTACGTTCCCGATGAATGGGTGCTCAAGGGCGTTTCCTTCCGCATCAACCCCAATGAAACGGTTGCGTTCGTGGGCTCCACGGGCTCCGGAAAATCCACCATTCTCTCGCTCATCTGCCGCAACTACGACATTCAAAAGGGCGAGATCCTGATCGACGGCATCAATATTCGCAAGATCAAAATTGCTTCCCTGCGCCGCCATTTCGGACAGATGCTACAGGACGTATTCCTCTTTTCGGGAACCATTCGCTCCAATATCGTCCTGCGTGAGGAGGGGATCTCGGACGCGGAGATCATGGACGCTTGCCGCTACGTCAATGCAGACAGCTTCATCAACAAGCTCGACGGAGGGCTGGACGAGATCGTACGTGAGCGCGGAAACAACTTCTCGGCAGGTCAGCGACAGCTCCTGTCCTTTGCGCGCACCATCATTCATAAGCCCGCGGTGATGATCCTTGACGAGGCAACCGCCAACATTGACACCGAAACCGAGCTGCTCATTCAGGATTCGCTTGAAAAAATGATGAATATTGGTACCATGCTGATCGTGGCGCACCGTCTTTCCACGATCCAACATGCCGACAACATCATTCTGCTCTCGCACGGTGAGATCATCGAGCAGGGCAACCATCAGGAGCTGCTCCGTCAAAAGGGGCGCTACTATCAGCTCTACACCCTGCAATATCATAAGCAACAGCTGCAAAAGAAATAATCTCCCAAAAAAGCTCCGACTTCAGCGATTCCTGTGCCGAACCGCGGCAATCGGAGCTTTCCGTCCGCACGCAAGCATAAGAAAGGAGACCGACATGCCAAGGCAACGTCCTTACAACCGCCTGCAAAGGCTGACGCTCTGTGCGCTGTTCTCTGCTCTGCTCTGCGTCCTCTCCCCCATTGCCATTCCGATCGGTCCGATTCCGCTCTCGCTCGGACTCCTTGGCGTTTTTGTCTGTGCCGTCGCACTCCCGCCCGCTATGGCGTTGGCATCGGTGGCAAGCTTTCTCGCGCTCGGTCTTTTCGGGCTGCCCCTGTTTGCCATGGGAACCGGCGGCGCGGTTGCTCTGCTCTCCCCAACCGGCGGCTACCTCTGGTCCTATCTGCTTGTAGCGCCGCTCGTTTCCTACGCAGCACGGCGCGCGCAAAGCGTTTGGCAGCTCACGCTCGCCTGCGCCGTCGCGCTTCCGCTCTGCTACCTGTGCGGTACGCTCCAATACTGCCTGATCACGCAGGTCTCCCCGCGGATCGCCCTGAGCGTCACGGTTTTGCCCTGCCTCCCCTTTGATCTGATCAAAACGCTTGCCGCGGCTTACGTTGGCAAACTGATCCGAACGCATTTTGGCGCGTAGGACGGTCCGAACCCGATCCGACGCTGCTGTATTTTCAAGGTGCTTCCACCTCAAACATTCCAAATGGAGGATTTCATCATGAGTGTTCAATTTTATCCCGTAATTCCAACGATGCCCGATTGCGACGATTACCGTGTCAAGATCAACGGGCAGGAGGTTTCTCTCAACACCGCGCGCGTGTCGGCTGTTCCCCACAACCGCCGCTGGCCGGGTCATCAACGGCAGATCGAGCAGACCGAGGCGATCCAATTTCTTTCGATGGCAACCGACGAGCCGCTCCAATTTGAAATCACACCCAAAGATGCCTTTGAATCGGTGAAGATCCGTCCGCAATCGCTTGGCATTACTCCCGAAATAAAGGACGGTCGCATTCTTTTTACCCTGAATGAGCCCGCCTATTTTACCGTTGAGCCATACGGAAGAAACCGCGCGCTGCACGTGTTTGCCGATCCGATCCCTTCCTACGAGATCGACCGCGATGCCCCCGATCTCTTGTATTTCGGTGCGGGCGAGCATGACGTTGGCACGATCGAGCTGAAAAGCAACCAAACGCTCTTTTTGGACGAGGGCGCGGTGGTTTATGCCTGCGTCCACGCCATGGATGCCGAAAACATCAAAATTCTCGGGCGCGGCATTCTGGACAACCGTAAAAACAAAGAAAAGATCCTCTTTGCGGTCAACGCCGAGGACAATCAAGCAGACGTCGGAAACGCCGAACGCAAGCATACGCTGGAGCTTGAATATTGTTCCAATATTGAGATCGACGGCATCACGATCCGCGATTCGCTCGTCTACAACATTCGCCCCATTGCCTGCGATCATCTTCGCATCCGCCACGTGAAAATCATAGGCTGTTGGCGCTACAATTCGGACGGCATCGACATGCACAACTGCACCAACGTTCACATTTCCGATTGCTTTATTCGTACCTTTGACGATTCGATCTGCGCCAAGGGCTTTGATTGCTATTATAAGGGCGATCTGGACCGTGCCGTTCACGACATGACTTACCGCAACGGCAAGGTTTACGACACCTTCAAAAATCTCTTGGTGGAGAATTGCGTGATCTGGAACGATTGGGGCAAGTGCTTGGAAATCGGCGCGGAAACACGGGCGGAGGAAATCTGCTCGATCACCTTCCGCAACTGCGATCTGATCCACTTAACCGGCACGGTACTCGACTGCATGAACGTGGATTACGCCGACGTTCACGACGTCCGCTTCCTGAACATCAACGTGGAAGCCGACGAGGTGATTCCCAAGCCTGTCATTCAAAAAAGCGATGCCGAGGTCTATGTCAACCCCGACCCGAATTATATGCCGATCACCGTTTGCGCCGAGGTCATATTCCATCATGAGTACTCGGCGGGCGGAACAAGACGCGGCAGAAACCGCGATCTGACGTTCAAAAACATCAACGTGATCGGTGATCGGCTCCCCAAAGCCCGCTTCGGAGGATATGACGAGACGCATAAAACCGAAAACGTATCCATTTCCAATCTTTGCCTCAACGGCAACCCGATCTCCGACCTCACGGGCGAAAATTGGCAAATCAAGCCCTTTGCCGAAAACATCCGCCTGACAGTGGATCCTTACGCGCAAATGGAGAAAAACACCGTGGACTCGGAGGGTCAGCTCAAGGAGTCGCAGTTTGTTCAATTCCACAATCCCAACGGCACCGGTGTGCGCGTGATGTTTGTGGGAAACTCGATCACGCTCCACGGCATTCTCCCCCAGATCGGCTGGTACGGCGATTGGGGAATGGCGGCGTCCGAAAAGAACAAGGATTACGTACATCTCTTAGAAAACGAAATTAAAAAGACCGACCCCAACGCCGCCTTCTGCGTTTGTCAGGTTGCCGAGTGGGAGCGTTTGTATCAAAACAAAGGCGAGACCCTCCAACTCTTCCGCGCGGCAAGAGAGTTTGGCGCCGACGTGATAATATTCCGTTTTGTGGAAAACGTGAAAAAAGACAGCTTTGACTCGCAAACCTTCCGCCGAGAGTATGATCTGCTTGCAAAATATCTGGACAAAACGGGACATGCGAGATTCCTTTTGTCAACCGGCTTCTGGCACCACCCTGCCGACGGCGATATTCTCGCATACGCGCGCGAAAACGGACTGCCCTGCGTAGAGCTTGGCGACCTTGGCGAGGACGACAGCATGAAGGCGATCGGGCTGTTTTCGCACCGCGGCGTTGCCAACCACCCAGGAGACGCGGGCATGCAAAAAATTGCCGAGCGCATTATGGAGAGCCTTTTGCAGAACCGACTGCTGGAAGGTCCGCGCGCTTGACAAAAACCTGCGTTTATGCTATAATAAACCAATGAAATGAATGCAACCGAAAGGATTATCAATATGACCAATCAAGAACGCTTTATTGAAATTTTTCGCGAAAAGATCACGCGCGAGGGATCGGATAAGCTGCTCGACTTTCTGATGAAGAGCGACTTTTTCACCGCCCCCGCCTCCACCCGTTATCACGGTGCGTGCGAGGGAGGCTTGCTTCAGCATAGTCTGAACGTTTACGATTGCCTTGTGGATATTCTCAACCGCCCGCGTATGAAAGAGCTTTACGGCATTGAATACAGCGACGAGAGCATTGCCATCGCGGGGCTTCTCCACGACGTCTGCAAGGTCAATTTTTACAAGACCAGCTTCCGCAACGTCAAGGACGAAAACGGAAAATGGGTGAGTGCGCCATACTACACCATTGAGGATAATCTTCCTTACGGTCACGGTGAAAAGTCGGTGTATATCGTGTCGGGCTTTATGCGGCTGACGCGCGACGAGGCTTTTGCCATTCGCTACCACATGGGATTTTCGGGAACCGAGGACACCAATAACGTTGGGCGCGCGCTCGAAATGTTCCCGCTTGCCTACGCGGTCTGCTGCGCGGATATGGAGGCAGCCTTCCTCATGGAGGGCAAGCTCGCGGGAGAGACCAAATAATGCCGCGCCTTTCTCATACCGCTCGGCGGGCCCTTATTCGGATCTCGTATCTGCTCCCCGCCGCGGTCGGACTGATCTTTGTGATCTGCGCCGCCATTCCGCACCTCTATTTTATCTATGAAGCCGAGGCACACGAAACACTGAGTCTCTTTGCGTTGGTTCAAAACGCGTATGCCGATTGCAATGCCATTCTCAAGGGGGCATCCGAGGGATCGGCTTACGCCATCGTGTTCTCTTACGTGGTGCTGTTCTGCGCAGTTGCCTTTTGGATCTGCCTGGTGCTCTATGGGATCATGGCACTTGCGGCGGCGATCGCCTCAACCGTGGCGTTTGCCTACCCGCCCACGTCGGTGCAGGCAAACCGCGCCAAGCGGTGGTTCCGCCTCTTTTGCCCGAATCGCGCGCTCTATTGCGTCACCCATCTGCTCCTGCCGATCTCCGCGGCGTTTCCCCAGATCCTGCTCTACTGCTACCGCCATCAGCTTGGTTACCGCGGCATGACGTTGCATTTTTTCGGTCCGTCCGACCTACTCCTGACCGCGATCCTGATCCTTTTGAGCCTTGCCTCCCATTTTCTGCTCCTCTCGGCGCAATCCGAGGAGCACATGGACCTCTATCGGCTCTATAAGGCAAAAAAATTATAAAAAAGAGGGGGTGAGTCAAATGCAAAAATGCATTTGGTACTCACCCCCGACGTTTTTGCTTTGCGGCTAAACACCGCAATTTTCGACTGCTTTGCAGTTGAAAACCGCAAATTCCGCGCTACAAAAAAGCCTACCGTCGGCTTTTTTGAGCAGAGGCTGCGCCAATGACGCAGCCTCTT
>SVTW01000045.1 GCA_015063585.1 Oscillospiraceae bacterium | reverse complement strand
GTGTCGTTGACAATGATAGACTCTATGCCGTTGCGGCTTCCGACGGAAAGAATCACGCGCTTCTTCTTTCGAATCTTTCAGGAACAGAGCAGGAACTTTCCATTGAGGGCATTGACCTCACCCGCGCGAAATACCATGCAATAGATCAGGAAAGACTTCTTTCATGGTCCGCCCCCGTGTCCTTTATTGAAAATAATCAGGTATTGCTGATAGAATGGTAATTGTATGATCCGTAATGCTTTTGTAAACCGATCAAAAGGAAGGAGAATTTTTATATGAAAAAGAAATGGTGGCAGGAAGCCGTAGTTTATGAGATCTACTGCAAGAGTTTTTGTGATTCCGACGGAGACGGGATCGGAGACCTTCGCGGCGTGATGTCTAAGCTTTGCGTGCTTCGGGATCTTGGAGTGAATTCCATAACAGAGATATCGATACTGTGCGGATTTAGTTCGACGAGACGCTTCAACCGAAATTTTAAATCTATCATGAAAATTACACCGAAAGAATATAAGAATAAAGCAAAATAAATTTTGAAAAGTTTTAGTTCTTTGATGCGTTGAGATTATGGGCGCAGGTAACAACCCCATGGTTGGTATGACCGTTGCGGTTGCAGTTGCTATCGAAGAGGCACTGAAGTAATTGAACAAAAAAGTCAGCATTTACAAGGGTTTTGAGCAACTTTGAAAAAACTTTCAAGGAAGTTTGGAACAAGTGTGAAGTAACTTTTTAACAACTTTCGATAAAAAAGAGTTGGACACATCATTTGGGAGTTTTGCTCCTGTGATGTGTCCAATATTTTTATGATGTTTTGTAATGTGAAAATGATAGAAAAACGAGGCTGTCAATCGTCATCTTGATACACGAAAATGTTTCGTGTAAAAATACGTTGACATACAATTTTTGTTATGATATAATATTAAAAACGGAAAGCGATTATGTTATATTGGAGGAGCAAAACATGACTGAAGGAATCATTACTCCTAATTTGGAAGAGATAATAGGGAAAAAAGACTCCGAGTCCATTCAGAACGCTATCAATTATGCATCTCAAACGGGCGTTAATTCCGTGACGATTCCGAGAATAAATCGAAGAACGGGTGAGCAGATCTGGTGGATTGACCAAGCGATCATTCTTCCTTCCAATATGGAACTTATATTGGATAACTGTCATCTGCGTCAGTCGGACGATTGCTTTGATAATATGTTCCGTAATTTTTTCGATACCGAACGGGAAGGGCATCAGCTTTCGGAACAGCGACGAAATATTGTGATACGGGGACAGGGACACGCAATACTTGACGGTGGAAAGCACAATGGATTGACACAAAAGACCTCTCTTCGAGATGGTATGCCTCATGTTTCAAAAAACAATCTGATTTTGTTTTACAATATTCGCGATTTCGTGCTGGAGAATTTTGAAATTCGAAATCAACGGTATTGGGGAATCAATTTGCTGCATGCCGAACGTGGCAGGATATCACAAATTTTTATCGACGGCGAATGTGATTGCCGAAATCAAGACGGAATCGATCTTCGGGTAGGATGTAGCAATATTCTAATCGAAAAAATAACGGGGCAGACGGGTGACGATGTTGTGGCGTTGAGTGCCATTGGAAACAATAAAATTCAGAATAGTATGAATATCATCTATGGTGTAAATGGACATGACGAGGATATTCACGATATTATTATTAAGGATATTATCGCAACCTCGGTAGAGTGCGCGGTAATCGGAATCAGAAATTGTGATGGCAGAAGAATATATAACGTTACCATAGACAATGTTCATTGCACCGACAATTACGCTGTTCAAGATGGAAAGCGATACCCCGAATATCCAAAATATAAGCTTTTTGATCCGAAGCACAGTGTCCTGCATCGGATATACAAGGGAAACGGACCCTACACGTTGATACGTATCGGTCAGCACGGATACTACGGAGAGCGAAACAGCATTCTCGGTGAGCTTTACAATATTCACGCGACGAATCTTCATATGTACCAAGGAACGGTGATTACTGCCAATGTAGCTATGGAGAATTGCTATTTCGGTAATATTTACGCAGAAAACGATGTTGACCACATTCTTACTACCAAAGATGACAGGGATACCAGCCCAAGAGGGGCAAATATACGTAACGTGGTGATTGAAAATATATTCTATCATAATCGTGATAACGAACATGCTGTAGCATTCGATCTGGATGCAAGCGAAGAAAACCGTAGCTACACGGTGGAAAACCTTATGATAAAAAATGCCTTTTTGGGAAATTGCAAAAGAATTTTTGAAACAAATTACAGCGCAAAAATCGAGTACTGCCAAATTCATGGTACCTTTGTGGAAAAGGAAAACGGAACTAAAAATACCAATTAACGCTTATGCGGCAAGGCTTTTGGGCGGCAACTTTCCACCCCGAAGCTATGGCTAAAGCAACTGATGCGTAGAGATGATGGGACTTATCGGCGCAGGTAACAACCCCATGGTCGGTATGACCGTTGCTGTAGCTGTTGCGATTGAGGAAGCACTGAAGTAATCCTTGATTTATAAGTTTTTTTGACGCTTCGTAGGGGCGAACAGTGTTCGCCCGCGGGCGTTCAATGAACGCCCCTACAGAATGAATCAATAAAAAGTTGGACACATCATTTTGAGCTTCTGCTCTGGTGATGTGTCCAATATTTTTTATATCACGAGTTATACGTTAATTATATTATTTGTCGATACGTTATTCAGTGTATCTTCTTGCCCGAAGCTGAAGGCTTCGCCTCCGCGATTATTGTTAATAACGTTTGAGATCACCGAATCGCTGAAATGTCCGCGAACGATGATCGCGTCCTGCGCGTAGCTTATTACGTTCGATATGGTAACCCGGCTTATGCAATTCGGCAGATTAGCACCGTAAACACCGTCGCGCTCGCCTATACGTATAGTGCCTCTGTGAACGGTGCTACCGTTCGGGACGTCTATAATACCGTCTATGGCAATATTATATATTTTTGTGTTGCAGGCAAGCAGACGAACGTTAAAGCAAAGCTGGGAATATCCGTTAATATTGCGGATAATTATATCGTGGATTCCGCTTTCGCGCCGCGTCCAATCGTGACCCATAACATGAGTGGAGCAAAGAGAGCCTCCGACGAGCCCGTCATCCGGTGCTATTGCGGTGAGCGCGACCATATCGTCGCCGGTGTGTCCCACAATATCCGAGATCGTTATGTGGTGGCAGCCGTTTCGCACGTCGATGCCGTCCTCGTTTTCCATATTCTGCCGCATACCGTCTATCATTTTTGACATACAGGCATCAAATTCGATTTTCTCCACGCTTCCGTACGTACAAGATTCAAGCGATATGCCCCAGCAGTGCGATTCAACGATGCGGAGGTTACTGATTGAGAAATTTCTGACGTTTGCAAGAAGAATGCCTATTCCGCGCCAATCGCCGTATTGGGATTCGCCCTCCTTGCCCGCATCCGTGCCGTAGGAATGGTCGTGCTTGTCACTCCACGAGGGCACGCCTGAAAGCTTTCTATCCTCGGAAACCCACGGGGCGATATCGGGGCGGCAAAGATCAAGGTCCTCATAAGGGCATGGATTTGCCAAAATTTTTCCGCCGTCCCCAACGGCTCGCGGGTGATCGGCGCCGAGAAGCGTGCAGCTTCCCTCGCCGCGTATATGTATATTTTGAAAGGGCTCGGGATCTCTTATGCCGAGACCACAGTTTGCGGAGCGGAAGAAATTATCGCGGCACTTATCGGAGAGTTTGAGCGTACAATTTTGGAGGATGACGCTTACGTTTTCGGGCAAAAGGATCGCGCGGTCGATGAGCCAGAATTTGCGATCGTGCTCGATGCTTGACTCTCGCGGGGGAATTACGAGGACCCTGTCGCCGTCAAGCGCGGCAAGCGCCGCCTCAAAGCTTTCGCTGTCTGTATTTCTTATGTAATCGTTTACGTTTGTCATACCCGTCAAATTCCTTTTTCTTGAATTTAGTTAATTATATCACGGCGATAAAAAAAAATCAATGATTTTGGGGATTTCAGAAAAATTTTCTCGCTGATATTGACAACCGTAAAAAAGATATATATAATTTGGTTAAGCAAGAAAAGCAGGGGTGACGGCGAATGATAAACCGAAAAAAAGTAGGGGCGAACAGTGTTCGCCCGCGGGCGTTCAATGAACGCCCCTACAAATAATAAATCAATAAAAAGTTGGACACATCATTTACGTGTTTTGGCGTGATGATGTGTCCAATGTTATATTTGAGGAGGATTTTACCAATCAGTTTTCATTTAACTATAACACATACAAAATTGGAGCACAAGTACGCTCATCCGTTTTCAAAAATATTTCTTCTGTATTCCGCCGGGAGTACCCCAATATATCGCTTGAAGCATTTGGCAAAATAGGAACGGTTTGGAAAGCCGCACCGCTGACCTACATGGCTGATACTCAACCGCTCCTTTGCAAGAAGACGACAAGCCATTTTACATCGTGTCAGATTCACGTATGCCACAAAGGGGTAACCCGTATATTTATGAAATTCCCTTGAAAGATAGCATTTGTTCACTCCCACGAAATCCGCAACATCATCAAGTGAAAAATCCTTATCGAAGGATGCTCTGATATAGGTAATAGCCTGCTTAACGTAAGAGACCGTTCGGTCAGGCGATAACGACTCTCTTAACGGTACACTGTATGTGTTGCAGAGCAAGGTCATAATGCGAAGCACTGCGCTACGAACTGAGAGAGACCTATACCGCGACTCGTCTGTGGTATATGCGGAGTGCAGTTCCTCCATAATCTCCTGCAGCTTATGATCTTTTATATGAGTTTCAAAAGACAGTGCGGAGCTGTCAATACAATTTGCCAGACAAAAGCTTCTGTCCACAATAAGATAACGGTATAAAAGCGTCTCATCAATCGCCGAAAGCGAATGAAGATGATTGGCATTTATCACCACAACGTCCCCCTTCTCCACGTAAATAGGGTGACCGTTGTTCGACACGATTCCGCTTCCACCGATCACATACACGATCTCAATATTTTCGTGCCAGTTAGACGAACGCGGCACTCCCTTGGTCGGCAGAACAGTATCCTGCTTATATATAAAAGGAATTTCCTTATCCTCAAGTTTATGGTTTTCATATCGGCTCATTTCTTCCTCTCCCTATCGCAAGAATAAGACACGATTCGCAAGAATGTGTTCTTGACCTCTATATTATGCCATGTTATAATAATTTTGTCAATGGTAAAGATCAATTTTGTGATCTTAAAAAGGAGAACTTTATGAACAAGCTTGGGGTACTGTTTAAATTAAAGTCGGATAATGAAGTTTTTGAGGAAATGAAAAAGATCAAGGCCATCGGTTGCGACTGCTGCCAGCTCACCGTTTGGGATATGTCACTCTACACCGACGAAATGGCGGCAAGAATCGTGGAAGCCTCGAAAATGTCCGCGGTGGAGATCTCTACTCTTTGGGCCGGTTGGTCCGGTCCAACGGCGTGGAACTTCACGGAAGGCCCTATGGTACTTGGAATTGTGCCCTCCGCATACCGTATGAAGCGTATGGAGGATCTGAAGCTTGGAATCGAATTTGCTTCAAAGATCGGTGTTTCCCGCGTTGCGACCCACGTGGGATTTTTGCCCGAGAATATAAACGACCCTCAATATTTTGATATTGTTGCCGCCCTTCGTTATCTTGCAAAGGAATGTCAGAAATACAATATCAATTTCTTGTTTGAAACTGGTCAGGAAACCCCCGTTACCCTTCTCCGTTACATAGAAGCCATCGGAATGGACAACGTAGGAATTAATATGGATACTGCCAATCTTTTGCTTTACGGAAAGGCAAATTCCGCTGACGCGATAACCGTCTTTGGAAAATACGTTATGGATACCCACATTAAAGACGGATTCTATCCCACAGATGGAATGAAGCTTGGCAAAGAGGTGAAGGTGGGAGAAGGTTTGGCAAACATTCCCGAGGTGGTTCGCAGACTTAAGGAAATAGGCTATCAGGGAAACTATATCATTGAACGCGAGATAAAGGGTGAACAACAGCAAAAGGACATCGTTGATACCCTTGCATATCTGAAAACTATTATTTAATTATATTTAAGGAGAGGAAACATTTATGCTGAAGGCTGCACTTATCGGCTTTGGAGGAATCGCCAAGGCGCACAGAAAGGCATTTGCAAAACTCGAGGAGGAAGGAATTGCCACCCTTATTTGCGCTCACGACGTAAACCCGGAAGCCTTCCATAAAAAAATCACGATCAATATCGACTCCGAAGCGGTTGAATGCAAGGAGCATATCAATTTTTATACCGATCTTGACGAAATGTTTGAAAAGGAGCAGGTCGATTTCGTTGATATCTGCGTTCCCTCTTTTTTGCACAGTAAGATCACCTGCGACGTTCTCCGCCGCGGCTATCACGTTATGTGTGAAAAACCTATGGCTCTGAGCTTTGAGGACTGCTCCACTATGATCCAAACAGCAAAGGAAAACGGCAAGGAGCTTATGATAGGTCAGTGCTTGCGCTTCTACCCTGCTTTTGATTATATCAAGACCGCAATTGACGACGAGAGATTCGGAAAGGTTATAGGGGCGTTTTTCAGCCGAATCAGTGAGCCCCCTGTTTGGGGATGGGAAAACTGGTTTATGGATCCCTCACGCTCGGGCGGTTGCATTACCGACCTGCATATCCATGACGTAGATATCATCCGATATCTTTTTGGAGAGCCTAAATCGATCTCCTGCCGTGCGTCTACAAGCATTTGCATACACGACACCGTTCACACCTCGTTTTTCTATGAGAATAATACTCCCATAACTGCAATTGGCGACTGGTCACTTAAGGGGATTCCCTTCCGTGCTGAGTGCCGAATCGATTTCGAGGGCGCAACAGTCACATTTGATAAGAATGTGTTGACCGTCTACCCTAAGAACGAGGAAGAGCCATACGTTGTCCCGCTTCCCAAAATTGGCGGACATTTAGGCGAGCTTGAATATTTTTGTCGCGTCATAAGCGGCGAGATTGCCAATACAAAGAACCCCGCAACAAGCGCGGCAACCACTGTTCGACTCGTTGAGCATATGCGCAAAAGTGCGGATAACGGTGGTGAACGTATAGAATTCCATTAACGCAACGTCACGTGTGAATGTCGAATGGAACGATTCGCGCACCGTCACCGACAACGGAGGAAGCTTCTAAGGAATCCTTTATTTATAAGGCTTCTCCGTAGGGGCTAATATTGTTCGCCTGCGGGCGTTCCATAAACGCCCTACAAAAATAACAATAAAAAGCGGACACACCATCGAGTATCCCTGCTCGGATGGTGTGTCCGTTTTCTTGCAACGTGTTGTCGGTAAACGATCAAAAACATATCAGCAATCCGAAATATGTTGGAGTGCAAGCACACGTTTCAGGTGCGAGTCGGTTCGATATTGGAAGAAATAGAGGATAAACGAAACCATCGAATCGATTGCCCACCCAAAAATCTGTGCTAAAAATACACCATCCAAGCCAATCACGGGTGTCAAGAGTAGCGTTATCGCAACACGAACGATACTGCCCGCAACGGTAATTCCAAGCACGACACTTACTCGTCCGAGACTACGCAAATAGGTATGATAGAAATGCTGGATCAATTGAACGGATACCACAAAAGGCAGATAAACATGGGCATAACGCACCGCATGGGAAAGTGCCTCTCCCTCATAGCCCTTCGGAAAGAAAGTAGAGGCAATCGGGCCGCCAAAAGCCGAAAACACCGCCACAAAAGGCAGAACCGTCACCCAAGTCATCCAAAATCCGATCCGAACACCTCGGCGAATCTTCTGTATATTTTCCTCTCCCGCACTCTGTGCCGTGTAGCAGCCAAAGGCAGAGGCAATGCCCCAAAGGCTCATGGTGCAAAGGGCATACAGGCGGTTACATATGTTATACGCCGTGGTTACCATTGCGCCGAGAGCATTGATAGCGGGAGAAATGATAAAGGAAACGCCATGAAAGGACAGATTTTGAATAGCAGCGGGAACGGCATAACGGAAGGAATGCGTCACGCAAGAGAAGCTGAAGCGATACGAGGTTTTCTCACCACCCAGCTCACGGAATGCCCGACAAAGCAAAACAGAATACACAACGGTGGATACCAAGGATGATAACACCGTGGCAATTGCCAACCCCTCTACGCCCATACCAAATACAAGAACCGTCACAAGGTTGCCGCCAATATTCAGGAATGCAGATATCAGCGTAACGTACAGGGAAAAGAAGGTGATTCCCAATGCATACAAGGAATTGACCAAAAACAGATTGATAAAAAAGACCGCGTATCCCAGGGTATAAATCGTAAAATATTTTTTCGCATCTGCGAACAACTCGGGAGCCACATTGAGATAGCACATCAGGTCATTTTGAAAGAAAAGCACCAATACACTGACACCCACGGAAATTGCGCCGATGAATATCATCATATTCACCGTATCGCGCTTAATGGTGGAATAATCGCCTTTCCCAAACAAATGCGATATGTAAATAGAAAAACCGACAGCAAAGCCCTGAAAGAGTCCGGTCAAAAGTGATTCAACGGAGCCGGTGGCACTGATTGCGCCCAAAGCAAACTCGTCAATAAACCTTCCCGCGATGATTCCATCCACCGTGCTGTACGTAGAAGCCAGCATATTAGACACGATCAATGGAAGCGCGTAAAACAAAAGATTGAGATAAATGTTCCCTTCGGTTAAGTTTTTTGTAATTTTCTTTTTCCCAAGCTGCATTTTTTCGATCCCCTCTTGACACCTTTCCCCAATATTGTTATAATAAGTATATCACTTTTTCAAACCGTGTCAAGTAGGTTTGTTTTTTTGATAAATTCTCAAACCTTCTCAAAGCAGGAGCAAAAAATGTCGCAAAAAATAAGGCAGGAGCAGATCCTTCAAATCTTAAAAAACCAAGAATACGTCACGGTACGTTATCTCTCGGATGCGCTGCAATACAGCACAGCAACCATCAACCGCGACCTGAACGACATGCAACGGCAGGGGTTGGTCAAGCGAAGCTATGGCGGTGTGGAGGTGGCGGAAAAGACGCACCTGCCTCCGCTGGTGCAACGTCAATTTTACCATAAAAAAGAAAAACGCCGTATCGCGGAGGCTGCGGCGAAGCGTATTGAGAGCGGCGATACAGTATTTTTGGGCGGAGGCACGACCGTGCAATATATGGTTCCGTTTCTGCTTCAGAAGAAGGATATTACGGTCATCACAAACAGCATGCGGCTCGCCATCGAATTGGGGGATTCCCCACTGACCGTTGTGTGCCTTGGCGGAACCTTGGGAGAACGCCCTTACGTACTGTGGAGCGATTTAACTGTGGAAAATGCCATGCGCTATTATCCCGACAAAATGTTTTTTTCGGTAGGTAGCATCACCGAAGACGGAAAGATCTACAGTGACCTATTGTACAATGTCCTGATCAAAAACAGCCGCGAGATATGGTTATTGACCGACCGCACCAAGATCGTGGGCCGTTTGACTACCGCCTCTTGCGACTTTTCCGCGCTGACGGGTGTTATTTCAGATTACGTTTTTTCCAAGGGAACGAAGGAATTGTATCCCGACGTCACCTTTATTTCGGTAGGCGAAGACGATTGTTCCTCAAAAGCATAAAAATTTGCCCTGACGGGCATGAATTGGCTTTGCCATGAATTGATGTTTCGCAAGCATCAATTCATGCAATCATAGATTGCAATTCATAAATAAAAAACGGACACACCATCGGGATTCTTCCCTTTGATGTGTCCGTTTTTCTGTTCGTCCATTTAATTTCGCTTCAGCTCGCGTTTTTCCTCGGTCCTGCGCTCCACCGTGCAGTCCTCTGCGTCAACGCTACCGCAGTTGGTCAAAATCAGCGTCATGGGCGCGCCCGCACGGTTGCGGTTGCCGCGGAACACGATCCCGTCGGCATATCCGCCGCAGACCGGTTCGGCAACGTCAAACACGTTGTTCAAAAATTTCAAATTCCGATGATAATAGGGCGCGATGGCAGTTGGAAAAACCTCGCTTCGGATGTCCACCTTTGCATGCTCGCCTACAAACCGACAGTCCGCAACCAAGAGATCGGTGACCGGCCCCGACTCAAACCAAAAGGACGCGTCGCCCGACAGAAGCAGTGGCAGCTCGGTCTCGCAGTTTCGGATCACAAATTTGCCGCGCGATTGCAGGCGCAGATGCGAATTTGCCTTTCCAAACACACAGTTTTCAATAAACACGTCGCAGTTGGCGGTCATATTTTCGATCAGATCTCCCTCGGAATGTGCCAAAACGGGACGGTCGACCGTGAACCGCTTAACGGTCGCATCCACGGTTTCGATCTTGCGAATGGTATACCGTGCGACCTCCTCCAGCGTTTTGCCGCGGTAGACCGCGATCACATCGCCTACGCGGTAGAGATCGCTTGCCTGCTGCTCACAGGACGCGAGATGCGTGTAAAGATCGCTTCCCCTTCCCTCTTTCACCGTTCGGAAGTTGGAATGGACGTTGAGGGCATCATCGATCATTCCCTCAAATACACTGTTTCGGATCTCAAAATGCCCCGAGGTGCCAAAGGTGTGCACGGCATCGGCGGCGTTGGCGATGATGCAGGGCGATTTTTCATCGTAGGTGAGCCGGAATCCGTCAAGAGTAATGTTTTCGGTGCGGTAGGAGTAGATCCCCATGCCCCACCCGGAGAGGATACGGTAATTCTCCAGCCGCAGATCTTTGGAATCAATCGAGAATACGCTGGACAGAGAACGCTCCTCATGGGCAATGTTGAGCACGCGGTTCGGCTGATAATAGTCGGGATGCTTGCCGCGGAGCAAAATATCCTCACCGTCCTGCTCGACCGTGAAGCGCCATTTGGGATGGAAGGGATATTCGGGCTCCTTGTAAATGTGATTTCCCATCACACCCAGGGAAATGCCGCAGCCCTTGCGCGTTTCGGCATCAAAGACCTGATAGAAGCAATAGTTGTAGTTCAGTCGGTTATTTTCCCAGCCGTCGCCGTAGGGAACCAGCTTGCCGTCCTCCACCCGACAGGTGCAATGCTCGTTGAGACGGAGTTTTGCGTATTCGGGTGTGACCTCGGTGATGAGTGCCTCGGTGTAGGGCGGACGGTTGTAGGTCACGTTACAGTTTTTGACCGTGATATTTTCCGAGGCGTCGATCAAAAACGGCTGGATCTTGCCGTGCATCACGAGCGTGGCACCGCGGAAGTCGATCGTGATATTTTTCCGATCCTTGATCAGAACAAAAACGTCAAACTCCTTCGTGTCGTTTGCACGGAGTGCCACGTAGCGATCGTCGCACACCGGAACGGTGTCCTTGGCATACACGTGGTATTCGGACTCGGTGGCAAAATATTCGGTGTCACTCTCAAGCGGCATTCCGATGATAAATTCCTGTTTCATGAGCATTCTCCTTGCAGGGGGTGGATTCCCTTTCTTTTTTAAAAAAACGCAAAGTTCGTGCGTTCAAGCGTCTGTTAATATGGATTGCATGGAAAGATCGCGTAAGAATCCAAACGCACGGGACGCTCACCGATCAGTGTGACTCCCATACTCTTTTCGGGATCCGTTGGATAAATGCGCCGACAGATCGCCTGCCGTTCGTTTGCGTAGACCTCCACTACCGACTTGTCCACAAATACGTCAAGAGAGAGCGCCTCCCCGTTTTGAAGCTTGAACGGCGCGCATTCCCGCACGCGAACCCCACCGCTGCCGCTGTGCGTGGTGTCCATTACAAGCATCCCTTCCTCGGGGGAATAGTAGATCTCGGTAAATTCCGCCGCATCCTCGCTGACACGCACGCGCACACCGACGCGATCCCGCGCATTCCATACTCCGCGCAAGCGAAAGCTTTCGCCGTTTGCCACAGGAACCGCGTCACCGTTCGTCGCGGAATAGACGCGGTGACTATATTGCAAACCGTCAAGCGCATCGGCAGGAGCCATTTTCAGTTCCCCATTCGCCCACCAGACAAGCCGCGGAAACGCATAAACACCGCTCCAACCGTATTTTTGAAAATCATGCTTTGGCTTGTCGCAAAGCCACGACCAAATGATGTGCCGCCGCCCATCATCCACCAAAGCCTCGGGCGCAAAATAGGTTCGGTCCGCCCAGCTCATTCTGCCGTGCGTTTCGGGGTAGAAGCGTTCGCCCTCCAGCCGCCCAACGTAATATTGGCAACCGTGATTGTGAGAGATAAAAAGCTGCAAGTATTTTCCCGTGGGATTGCCGTTTTCCTTGGCATCAAAAAGCGGAAGGAAGCTCGGACACATGTCGTCCTCGGTCTCATCGGGGTAATCCTCGACCCCACGCTGCGGATTTTCGTAAAATCTGCCAACGTACTCCCATTTTTTCAAATCGGACGAGCAAACAAGCTCCGTCCAGTCACCCTGATATCGTGCCTCTGCCGTGCCATAGCGGTCAAGCACCGGCTTGTTTCCAAGCTGCATGTAATATTTGCCGTTTGTTTTCCAAATGTTGGAGGGATCTGCGCAGCCAATATGCAACACGGAACCATTTATTTCGATATCCGCAATTCCCCAATCTTCCGAGGATTCCACCGCAAGCGGCTCCATGCGCTCCCACACCTCGTAGGGAGGCTTGGCGCAAGCCAGCGCAATTCCTCCGCGATCCTTTGTTCGATCCGCCGCGGGAAATTTCCAAAAGCTCAGATATGCCGTTCCGTCGTCGTCAACAAATGCGCCGCCACTGTAGCAACCTTCGTCCCCCTCCTGCACCGTCAGCGCATCCACGTGATGCCGCCAATGGATCAGATCAAGCGAGGAGACATGTCCCCAATGATAGCCGCCCGTCGCACTGCTTTTGTAAAGATACATGAGATGATACACCCCGTCCGCAAAGAAAGCACCGTTGGGGTCACCCGGATATCCATTGTCATCGGGCAGCGCGAAATGATAGCCGGGTCGGTACGCGTCTTTTAGCAACATTTCCCGATATGCCCGCGTATGCGTAACCAATTCCTGTTCCATCGTCCTCCTCCTCCCATTTTTTACTATTATAGCAAACACATTTCGCGTTGTCAACCCCAAAAAGGCGACAGGAGCGGCGGTTTTGCTTGAGTTTTTCCCGAATTGGCTCTATAGTAGTGCATGAAAAAGAAATTGAAAAGGAGACCTGCCATGATCCTGTTTTATATCCGCCACGGAGACCCCATCTATCAGCCCGATGAGCTCACTCCGCTCGGTCGCCGCCAAGCCGACGCTGTGGCAAAACGCCACGGTATCCTTGGCATATACGTGATATTCTGCCTCGGTGGCATAGTATTCGGTGTTATCCTCAAGCACGGTCCCGATCTGAAATTTCTTTTTCGTCATTTTCATCCTCCATACGGAATCTGTCTTCTATATTATATCACAAAAATCCCCGAACGCAAGCAGCAAGGGATAATCTCGGACGGGAATGTTTTCAAACAGATACAGTCCGTTGTCCATATCCTTCATCACGTTCTCTCCAACCGCATATATACCGCCCTCTATGGGATCAATGAGGCGCACCTCGCCTCGAATACCGCCAAGCTCAAAGGTGACCGTTCCATCATAGCCCTGCGTTGTGTTCAGATTGGTCGATCTCCAGTAGACAAACGCACCCGAGCCGTTCTGCTTTGTAAGTCCTCCGTAGATCAGTTCCTTCGGGGAACAGTCCCATCCATTGATCCTTTTCGAGATCTGTGGTTTGAAAAAGACAGGAAGTGAGGTGGGGGTTACGTTTTCATTCAAAAGCGAACAGAGATTTTGAAATGCGTAATAGGACGGCTTCTCACGATAGTCTCCCACCAGTCCTCCCGTACTCGGGTCAAAGTCGGCACCGAGAAGTCCGAAATAACCGCAGGTGGTGATCGGTCCCCCGGCCTTTGCGTCCAGATTTTCCGCCATATCCACCGCGGAAAAGACCGAAGTAAATTTGACCCCCGACAGGATCTCCGCAACGGTGTGACGAAGAATGTATTTGGTCTGCATATCCTGATTGGTCCGAATACCGCGGAAGGCACCGTTGCCCCCGTTCATGGATTGCGAGCCCGTTTCCCCTTGAATGACATCGATCTCCTTGCCGTAGCTTTGCAGAAGTGCTTGGAACGCTCTGATGCGCTGTATGGAATTGGCTTCATCGTAATGATAGGAATGATAGGTGATGGCATCCGCAACCTCCAACACTCCGCTCGCAAAGCAGGTTTGGAAAAAGGACATCGTTTCTCGATGCGTCGAGCCCGCGATCACCTTGGCATTGGGGTCGCTCTCCTTGATAACACGTCCCGTTCGAACACAGAATTCGGCATATTCGGAAGGATCGGGGGAAGGTCGCCAGGTCCATCCGCCGTCCGGCTCGTTCCAGACCTCATAGTACTCCACTCTTCCCGCAAAATGTCTGACCGTCGCTTCCACGTATCGCAACCATGCGTGATATGCCCGTTCCGTACGGATGGGAGGACACCCTACCGCGCCATAATACTCCTTGGCAAGCGCATCGTAAAGAGCGTTTCCATAGCAAAGACACATCCAAGGAACAAGCCCACGAGAGATCAGCGCATTCACCTCTTCATCCAGCCAAGAGAAGTCATAGATCCCCTCCTTGCGCTCGGTCTTTTGCCAGCCCGACTGCAATCTGACCCATTTGACGCCCAGCGAGGCAACCTTATCGTAAACCTTTTCGGGATCAAAGGCGTCCCGATCCAGCTTTTCCATACCGAGACCGAGGCGGGATTCCTTCACGTCCTTGGAATAACGCGGCTTGATCCTTCCGATCCTTGCAAATCTATCCATTTTTCTGTCTCCTGTTCTTGATTTTTCCATGGGGAAATGTTATACTATGATTATAGAACGACTTGCCCGGAAAAGCAAGACCGAATGATACGCTATTTTTATAAAATCTTCCGATTTTAAGCGAGGATATGCAAAATGAACAACGAATTATTACTGCCAACAAAGATCTCGTGCGGATACTTTGACTGTAGTAGCTTCAGCTCTCTCAAGGTTTCAAGCAAGCGCATTTGTACGATCTTTGAGATCGAATACTTTCTGGAAGACGGCAAAAACACCTTTTCCAACGGGATCGCATACCCCATCCGTCGCGGTTACGTGCGGATCAGCGTCCCCGGTGAAGAGCGTTACAGTGAACTTCCGTTCAAAACAAAATACGTAAAATTCGTTGCAGAGGGACAGCTTGCCGATATTCTTCGCAATGCGCCCAAATATTTTTACGTTACCCAAGGTCAAGAGGCGCTCGCCCTGCTTGATGAGATCATCACGCTCCACACCACGCAAAGATGGGACCGAATACGGCTTCATGGAAAGTTGCTCTGTTATCTCTCTCTGCTACTTGAGAATGCCAATCGACCAAGCCCCGAGAATTACAAATGCGAGATCGTCAGACACGCAGAGAAATTTATCAAAAAGCACTTCGGAGCCCCCATCAAGCTTCGCGACGTTGCAAAAGCAGTGGGGTTAAGTCCAAACTACTTTCACACAGTCTTTTCAGAGGCTATGGGTCTGACACCTCGTGAATACCTAGAAGAATATCGAATCAAAATTGCCAAAAAGCTTCTACTAACCACGCAGTTGACTTTATGCGAGATCGCGGAGCAGTGTGGCTTTCATACGCAGCAATACCTAACTACAGTATTCAAATCCAAGTTAGGATGCTCCCCCTCACAATTCAGAAATCAACATCAAAGCGCATATGTCCATTCGTTTTATTCGTAAGCCGCAAACGAAAGACAGAAATCAGCATTTTTTTGCAGTTGTGCGAATAATAGAACCATCTTTTTTGCCAATCGATTGGTGTGCCGAAGCAGCTACCTTCACAGAAATATTTTCTGATTTCGTTTTTCTCTTGACAAAACCCGAAAGAATCACTATAATTAAGTTAACCTTAACCCTGTAGGCATCATAAAACTTTAAGAAAATTGGAGGACAGCATGTCACTTATTCAGGTCAATTTCAAGGATACAAGAGGTAAGATCAAGCCCATGCACGCAACCAATAACGGACCCAGTTGTGACGTAAGCAATATCCATCTCGGTTGGGACAATCCCCCCGCCGGCGTCAGAAACGGAAATCTTGAGGAATTTTGCGCGGCAGGTATTCCTTATGCGCGCACGCACGACTCTTCATTTTATCCAAAATACGGTCTGGAGCACACGGTGGACGTAGCGTTCATCTTCCCGCATTTCGATGCCGATCCCGAGGACCCCAACTCGTATGATTTTACCTGTACCGACCATTATATGAACATGATCGAAGCCGCAGGAACGAAGGTGTTTTACCGCCTGGGTCACCGCATTGAGCATGAGGTTAAGAAATACGGAACCCTGCCTCCCAAGGACTTTCACAAATGGGCGGTGATCTGTGAGCATATCATTCGCCACTATACCGAGGGCTGGGCGGACGGTAGCTACCGCGATATACAATATTGGGAGATCTGGAACGAGCCCGATCTTGATCCCGACGACGCAAAAAACAAGCGCACGTGGGGCGGAACAAAGGCGCAGTTCTTTGCGTTCTATCACATTGTTGCAACGCATCTCAAGGCATGCTTCCCGCATTTGAAGATCGGAGGCCCCGCCATTGCGGGTAACCTGAATTGGGCGGAAGACTTTCTCGCTCAGCTCAAGGCTCCGCTCGACTTTTTCTCTTGGCATATTTACGCACACACGGTTGAAAAAATCGCAGACCGAGCAGAAAAGGTCCGCGCTCTGCTTGACAAATACGGATTTACCAAGACCGAAAGCATTCTCAATGAGTGGAACTACGTGCTGGCATGGCACGGCAATGAAAAAACTTACAGCCACCTGACACAAAAAAATATCAAGGGTGCTTCCTTTAATCTTGCAACCATGTGTGCTTGCCAGGCGGGAAGCGTTGATATGCTGATGTATTACGACGCAAGACCGACAACCTGGAATGGACTGTTCGACTTTATGCAGATCGGAAAGGTTACAACAACCGCATATTATGCCTTCCCCATGTTCAACGAGCTCTACAAGCTGGGCACGGCAGTTGAAGTGATCTCAAATGTCCCTAACGCACACGTTTGTGCCGCTAAAAACGGCGATGAGGCGGCGATTGTGATGACCTCTTACAATGACGACGACAGCACAGAGGCAAGATTCCTCTCGCTGGAGATGGCGGGCTTTTCCGCAGAGAACGGAACCGAAGCCGAAATTTACCTTTTGGATGCCGCGCACGACCTTACCCTGATGCAGCGCACGGTATTCTATGGGGATCGCTTCATTTGGGAGCCGCAAGTTCCAAACT
Source organism: Oscillospiraceae bacterium (assembly GCA_015063585.1). Taxonomy (GTDB): domain Bacteria; phylum Bacillota; class Clostridia; order Oscillospirales; family CAG-272; genus UMGS1865. The sequence goes on along the minus strand of SVTW01000045.1, from coordinate 428 downwards.
TCACCTGCTATCTGATCAAGCTCAAAAAGAGATAAAGCAGGCATCTTTCTATTGAATCCGCTATTTCCTATCTAAAAGAGGATGATTCATTCAGCGCAGAACAAAAGCCACAAAAAGAATTGAATCAGAAAGGCCGCTTTTTCCATCAAAAACGTGGTGGAGAAAGCGGCTTTTCGGTCGAAATCCTTACGGATTTCCGCTTGTTTGATTTTATTGTGTGCTTTTTAGCCGCGCTTTTGTCCTCTGGCGTACTTTTGTACGCCGACGAGGACAAAATCACGACTTCTGCATCTTAATGAATCAGCCTCTGCTCAAAAAAGCCGACGGTAGGCTTTTTTGTAGCGCGGAATTTGCGGTTTTCGACTGCAAAGCAGTCGAAAATTGCGGTGTTTAGCCGCAAAGCAAAAACGTCGGGGGTGAGTACCAAA
>SVTW01000044.1 GCA_015063585.1 Oscillospiraceae bacterium | reverse complement strand
TTTCGACTGCAAAGCAGTCGAAAATTGCGGTGTTTAGCCGCAAAGCAAAAACGTCGGGGGTGAGTACCAAATGCATTTTTGCATTTGACTCACCCCCTTTTTCAAAAATCCCCGCTCAGTGCATATGCGCCGCAGAGCCGGCATCGCCGATTCCGAACAGGGTCATGAGGAACATGACGAGATAAACGAGCGCGCCCGACGCAACCAAGGCGGTGAGCACAATGGCAAGGATCCGCACGGGAAGGGAATAGGTGGATTTTGTTTTCTTTGACATAGCGGTAGCTTCTTTCTTTTTTATTTCGATCGGTTAGGGGAGCGGAACACCCGTTGCGGGAATTTTGATCTTTTTGAGTGATTTTGCGCCGTCGGGGATCGAGGAAAGATCTGCGGTGGCGGAGACAAGGGATTGTCCCTTCTTGAGCGACATCAGCGTCACGCCGCCCGAGGTACGTGTTGCCATCTGCGGGATCAGAGAGGTCTTGATCACAATGGCGCGGTTATCGGACGAGACCAGCAGAATTTCCATCGGAGCTTTTTCATAGAACGCCGCAACGATGGGCGAGGACTTGGAGAAGGCGGAGGTCAGCTTGCGCCGATTGCCCGTCACCTCGTAATTTGCCGCCGACACGCGCACGCCCTTGCCGTTTGCGAAAATGAAAACAAAGTTCTCTTTTTCGGGATAGCGGTTTTGAATGTTCATCAAAATCGGCTTCTCGCCATCGTCCATTTTGAGTGTTACGGGCAGATAATCGCCAAGCGCGGAGGCTTTGGTGGTGTCAAAATCATCTGCCTTGGCGCGGTAAAGCTGACAGCGGTCGGTCAGGAAGATCAGGTTGTCGGTGTTCTCACCGTCCACAACCGTGAGCAGCTCGTCTCCTTCCTTGCATTTCTGCTCATCATTGCCGCGGAGCGATTGGAAGGTGATCTTCTTGAAATAGCCCTCACGCGTAAGTACAAAGCGCGCGGGGTATTTTTCGGTTTGCTCCTCCTCCGAGTAAGCCTTTACCGATTCGATCGGGACGATCTGTGTTTGTCTCGGCTGACCGTATTTCTTTTTGATCTCGGTGAGCTGCTTGATGATCAGAGCCTTTTGCTTCAGCTCGTCGCGCAGGGTCTCCTCCATGTCGGCAATCTCCTGTTGGAGCCCCTCAATTTCGGATACACGGTTGAGGATATATTCGCGGTTGAGGTTTCGCAACTTGATCTCCGCAATGTAATTTGCTTGGATCTCGTCAATCTCAAAGCCTTTCATCAAATTGGGCACCACGTCCGCCTCACGTTCGGTCTTGCGGATAATACGAATGGCTTTGTCGATATCCAGCAGGATCTTTCCAAGGGCGAGGAGCAGGTGGAGCTTGTCGCGTTTTTTGCCGAGGTCATAGGTGATCTCGCGGCGCAAACAGCCAAGGCGGAATTGGATCCACTCGGTGAGGATCTCCACCACGCCCATTGTGCGCGGCACGCTATTGATCAAAACGTTGAAATTGCATTTAAAGCTGTCCTCCAGCGCGGTGAGTTTGAAAAGCTTGGTCATCAGCTTGTCGGGGTCAACGCCGCGGCGAATGTCAATGGTAAGCTTAAATCCGCTCAGGTCGATTTCATCGCGGAAGTCGGTTACCTCCTTGAGCTTTCCCTCCTTGTAGAGCGCGGTCAGCTTGGCGAGAATGATCTCGATGGTGGTGGAGTAGGGAATCTGAATGATATCAATACAGCTTTGCTCCTTGTCGTAAACGTAACGCGCGCGGAGCTTGAAGGAGCCTTGTCCCGTTTGATAGATCTGCTTCATCTGCTCCTGATCGTAAAGCAGGACACCGCCTCCCGAAAAGTCGGGGGCTTTGATGAGCTCCATGATCTTTTCCACCGAGAGATTGGGCTTACGGAGCAGGGCGATCGTACCGTCGCAGACCTCCGCAAGGTTAAACGAGCAGATATCGGACGCCATACCAACCGCGATCCCCTTGTTGGGCATTACGAGAATGTTGGGGAAGGTGGTGGGGAGCAGAACGGGCTCCTTGAGCGTTGCGTCATAGTTGTCCACCATATCCACCGCGTCCTTGTCAATTCCCGCAAAAAGCTCGGCGCAAATGGCATCGAGCTTACATTCGGTGTAACGCGCGGCTGCATATTTCATTTCGGAGGAGTATTGCTTACCAAAAGAGCCCTTGGAGTCAACCAGCGGGTGCAGGAGGGTTGCGTTTCCGCGTGTCAGACGCACCATGGTTTCATAGATCGAGGCATCGCCGTGTGGATTGAGACGCATGGTCTGACCCACAATATTCGCGCTTTTCGTACGAGGACCTTTCAAAAGACCCATTTGATGCATTGTGTAGAGCAGCTTACGGTGCGCGGGCTTGAGACCGTCGATCTCGGGGATCGCGCGCGAAACGATTACGCTCATAACGTAGGGCATATAGTTTTTTTCAATCGTTTCGGTGATCGGTTGATAGATAATGGGGGCGTGAACAATCTCTTTCTTTTGTTTCTTCGCTTTTTTAGCCATGTGTCGGAAGGATATCCTTTCGTTGAAGTTGAAAAACGGCAGAGCCGTTTGAGGCTTTTTTCTTTATTCCACGTGCTTCACCGTGTGAGCGGCGGCACGGAGCATTCGATTGTAGAGTGCGAGCCCAAGCCCCTCCTGTGGCGGCAGATGCGCGTATATGATCTCGGCATCGGTTGCGTCGGCATGCCGCAAGGCAGAGAACAAAAGATGCGCCTGCATTTGCAGATCGGCGCGTTCTCCAACGGGAAACAGGTGATGCTCCCGAAGATAGGGGAGCTCCTCGTCATAGCAGAGGATCGCGCAATTGCCAAGCTCCTGCTCGGCACGCAGGAATCGGATCACGTGCTCGGGGGTTCCGTCCAGCAGAACCAAGGGGGCGGTGGGGGCATAGTGCCGATATTTCATACCGGGAGAGAGCGGGCGCTCGCCATCGGCAAGCTTGTGCGTGACCGCATCGGCAATGGTGACGTGCTCGCAGACCATGCAAAGCGCGTCGTAGGTGATCCCGCCGGGACGCAAGAGGGTCAAACGATCCCCGTCGATCTTGACGATGGTCGACTCCAATCCGATCTCACAGCTACCGCCGTCGAGGATCATATCCACCCTGCCGTCCATATCCTGCGCCACGTGCGCGGCGGAGGTGGGCGAAGGCTTGCCCGAAAGATTGGCAGACGGCGCGGCGATCGGGATCCCCGCAAGCTCGATCAGGCGTTTGGCAACGGGGTGCGACGGACAGCGCACAGCAACCGTATCCAGCCCGCCCGTGGTTTCGGTTGGAATGCATTCGCGACGCGGGAGGATCACGGTAAGCGGACCCGGCATAAAAGCCTTGGCAAGACGAAAATAGGTTTCGTTTGTAACCGCGTACTGCTCGGCATCAGCGGGATTCGCAATATGAATAATGAGCGGGTTATCGGAGGGACGACCTTTGGCGGCATAGATTTTTTTTGCGGCACCGGCATCGGTTGCGTTTCCGCCCAAGCCGTAAACGGTTTCGGTGGGAAACACCACCAAACCGCCGTTTTTTAGAATTTGCGCGGCATGCCGAAGGTCGGCTTCCTGCGCGGAGATGTCATGGATTTTGATGTGCTGGGTTTGCACGGCTGTACCTCGATTTTTACCAACGCGCAGAGCGGTCGGGAGATATCTTTTTTGAATTTTGTTATTGTTGCTTGAGTCGCTCGGCGGTTTCCGCGGTAGCAAGCGCGTCGATCAATTCGCCGATATTGCCGTTGAGAATGCTGTCAAGCGAGTAAAGCGTCAAGCCGATCCGATGATCGGAAACGCGGTTTTCGCGGTAGTTATAGGTACGAATACGCTCACTGCGGTCTCCCGTTCCCACCTGTTGGCGGCGGTCGGAGGCGATCGCCTCATTTTGCTCGCGGCATGCCTGATCATAAAGGATCGCGCGGAGCATGCGGAGTGCCTTGTCCTTGTTTTTAAATTGGCTTCGCTCCTCCTGACATTCCACCACAATGCCCGTGGGCTTGTGCGTGAGTCGGACGGCGGATTCGGTTTTGTTGATATGCTGACCGCCCGCGCCGCTTGATTTGCAGGATTCGAAAAGCAGATCGGCAGGGTTGATCTCAACCTGCACCTCCTCCACCTCGGGGAGTACCGCTACGGTAGCCGTGGAGGTTTGAATGCGTCCCTGTGATTCGGTTTCGGGAACGCGTTGCACGCGGTGCACACCGCTTTCGTATTTGAAGCGCGAATAGGCTCCGTCGCCCTCGATCTGAAAGGCGAGCTGTCGGTAGCCGCCAAGCTCAGTCGGGTTTTCATTGAGCAGGGAGGTGCGAAAGCCGATCGACGCGGCATACATGCTGTACATGCGGTAAAGGACGGCGGCAAACAGCGCAGCTTCCTCGCCGCCGGCTCCCGCGCGGATCTCCACAATGACGTTTTTTTCGTCGTTCGGGTCGCGCGGGAGCAAGAGGACGGTCAATTCCTGCCTCAAAATCTCAGAGCGTTCCTTCGCGGCTTTGAACTCCTCGGCGGCAAGCGCGCGAAGCTCGGGATCGCTCTCCTCAAGCATTTCACGCGCCTCGGCGGCGCTTTGCTCGGCGGTAAGCAGATCACGGTATTTTTCCATGATGGGGGTAAGTGTGCGGTATTCCTTCATGACCTCCACGTATCGCGTGGGGTCGGAGGTAACCGCCGGATCGGAGAGCGACGCCTCCAGATGCTGATATTTTGCCTCTGCTTCTCGAAGCTGATCGATCATACGGGAGACGTTCCTTTCTTCCAATTCTCGGGTTAGGGGAAAATTAAAATGCGTAGAATGCCTTGAACGCGCGGTATGCCTCGTAAAGGTCAACCTTTGCGATCACCTCATAGGGCGCGTGCATGGAGAGTACGCCGACACCGAGGTCCACGGTGTCGATATTGTGGTTTGCCATATATTTTGCAACGGTTCCGCCGCCGCCAACGTCAACCTTTCCAAGCTCGCTCGTCTGCCATACTACGCCAGCCTCGTTGAGGCATCTGCGTACCCAGGCAACCAGCTCGGCAGAAGCATCGGAGGTGCCGCCCTTACCGCGCGATCCGGTGTATTTGCACATACCGATTCCGCACCCGAGCAGAGACGAATTGCGGTGCTCGTAAACGTCGGCATAGTTGGGATCAAAGGTTGCGGTCACGTCACTCGAAAGACACTTGGAGTTCGCGCGCACGGTTGCCTCGTTTCCGCCGAGTGCTTTTGCGATCTCGGTGATGAGGTCGGTGATCAGGCTCGACTGCATACCCGTTACGCCGTCGCTTCCGGTCTCCTCCTTGTCCACGAGCAGACACATGTTGGTATGAAGGGTGTCCTCGGTATCGATCATGGCTGTGATCGAGGGGTACGCGCAAACACGGTCGTCGTGACCGTAGCCGCAGATCATCGAGCGGTCAAAGCCGAGATCGCGTGCCTTTGCCGCAGGAACGAGCGAAAGCTCCGCGGAGAGCAGATCCTCCTCAATGATACCGTATTTATCGTTGAGATAGCGGAGCACGCCCATCTTAACGGCATCCTTGTCAGCACCGTCGAGCGGACGGCTGCCAACGAGAATATTCAGCTTTTCGCCAACAAACGCGTGAGCGATATTCTTCTCATTCTGACCTGCCGCCAGATGGGGGAGCAGATCGGTGATATAAAGCACGGGATCGGTTTCGTCCTCACCGATCACAACGTCAACGACCTCGCCGCTCTGCTTGACCACAACACCGTGGAGCGCGAGCGGGAGAGCCAACCACTGATATTTGCGGATACCGCCGTAATAGTGGGTTTTGAGGAAGCACATGCCGTTGTCCTCATAGACGGGAACCTGCTTGAGGTCGAGTCTGGGGGAGTCGATGTGCGCGGCTGTGATGCGGATACCGTTGTTGATCGGCTCTGTGCCGATGCGGAAGAGGAAAATATTTTTATTGCGGTTGTTATAATAGAACTTATCGCCCGCCTTTATAGCGTCACCGAATTGGTAAGGACGGTAGCCTGCCGCCTCGGCAAGCTTCACTCCCTCTGCAACCGCTTCGCGCTCGGTTTTCGCCGCGTCAAGAAATTTGACGTAGCCCTTGGCGTATTCGTAAGCCGCCTCCACCACTTCCTTGCCTGCCTTTTCATAGACGGTCTTTTTTTCATAGATCAACTGATTCAACTCGGACATGGTTCTGTTCTCCTTTATGGTTCGTTTGTTTTTATTTTTCAAAAATACAGTTTTTGGTACAGACGTACCGTTTTTTCCAGATCCTCCGCAAACGCGCGCGCGTCGGCATCGGGAATTTGGGTGAGAATCCCTTGCGCATCAAGTAGCTCCGTGTCGGTAAGCCAAGCGTCCACCTGCTCGATTCCAACCAGATAGGCGGCAAAGGTCAGATCCCACACTGCATACCGATCAAAGAGATAGGAAAGATAGGCGCAGCCGGCATCCAGATTTGCGGCGGGGTCGTAAAGAAGCCCGCGGTCGGCAGAATCCATGCCGAGCAGCTCGGTTCGGATAAAGGTAAACTGCGTGGGCGTGAGCTGCATCAGCCCGATCGCGTCACCGTTGACCGCATTGCTTTCAAAGCCTCCCGTTTTACACATCACAGCCCAAACCACCGCCTCGGGGAGCGCAAACCTTGCGGCAGCGTCGCGCACGGCATCGGCATAGTCGTCCGGACAGGGATAGCGGTAGCGCTCTATGGCGGTTGCGGTTGCGTCAAAGGCAAATCCGAATCCGACCGAAAGCGCAATCAAAAGCAAGAGGGCAAGCAGGCGCCGAATATTGAGTTTCAACGCGCCAGCACCCCCGTTTCGGTCAAAATTTTGCGCACCTCGGGTATGATGTGTTCGGGGGTATGGTTATTTTCGATCACGTAATCGGAATGCGTACGGAAAAACTCATCACTTTTTTGTGCCGAAATGCGCCGCATCGCCGCATCGCGATCGATTCCGTCCCGTTGTAAAATCCGTTCCAGGCGCAGGTTTTTGTCGGCAAGGACCGACACAACCACACCGCACATGCGGTTGGCACCCGCCTCAAAAAGCTGAGGGGCGTCCAAAACAGCGGCGCGTGTTTCTTCACGGCGCAACAGCTCGGTTCGCCGCACGATCTCCTCCATCACGTAGCGGTGAGAGATTTCATTCAGATCGGCAAGAGATGCGGGATCGCTGAATACGATGTCTGCGAGAACACGGCGGTTCAGCGTGCCCGCGGCAGTCAGAATCCCCGCGCCAAAGCGGCTGACAAGCGCTTCAAGACAAGGGGACGGCGGGATCAGAAGCTGGTGGTAGATCTCGTCCGCGTTGAGAATGGGAAGCCCAAAATGCGAAAAAATTTCGGCAACGCGGCTTTTTCCCGAGCCGCTCGGACCTGTAAGACCAATGAGCAGCATGGCTTATACCTCCACCAATGCCGAATGTTCCGCATCCGAACGGTATGCCGCGTCCATGACGCGCTGTACGTAGGCTCCGTCCGCAAACGAGGGAGAGAAGGGGGTGTCGGTTGCGGCGGCTGAGAGATAGGCGTGCATGCTTGCCAAATGTCCGTAAAGCCAGCCCGCAGGTGCTTTGGGGGAGGGGAAGATCATACCCGGATAACGTCCTACACATTCAATGCGTGTAAATCCGCGTTCACCGCCGATCGGATCCGCGGGACGCATTGCGTCGTAAAATTCAAGATAGTTGGGATCCATCATCGAGAAGCGGAGTGCGCCGCGTTCGCCGTAGATCTCAAAGGAAAGATTGTCGTTTGTTCCGATCTGCAGCTTGCCCACCGAGAGCGTTCCGCGTGCACCCGATTCGGTAACGGCGAGCATGTAGAAGGATTCATCGGCATTGGTTTGCCACGGTGTACCGTCTCGTCCGGTCCTCGTGGGAAACGCGATTTGCGACATGCCGCTGATGCGGTCGATTTTGCCGCAAAGGTGGCTCATCAGGTCAATGACGTGTGAACCGAGGTCAAACAAAACGCCGCCGCCGCAGATCTCACGGTCCTGTTTCCAGCCGGCAGGGCGATTTTGGTCGGTTGCGCTGTTATGCAGATATGCCGCGGAGAAGGAAAGCACACGTCCGATGCGCCCTTCGTCGATCAACTGCTTTGCGCGCAGTGCGGGCGCGATCCAACGGTTGTTGAATACCATACCCAAAATCTGATCGGGGCGGCTTTGCAATGCGAGGATCTCGTTTGCCTGCTCGGGGGATATGCAAAGCGGTTTTTCACACAGCACGTGTTTTCCCGCTTTGATCGCTTTTTTCAAGGTTTCGAAATGATAGAGGTTGGGCGTGCAAACGTCGATGACGTTGATTTCGGGGTTATCGATCAGGTCGTCCTCGTTGGTGGTTGCGATCTCGAAGCCAAACTGATCGGCAACGCGGCGCGATTTTTCGGGCGTGGTGGTGCAAACCCCCACGATCTGTGCCGAAAAGGGCAGGTCACCGTAAAAGAAGGGCAGATTTTGCACCGCCCAGGTGTGCGTTCTTCCCATGGCGCCAAAGCCAAGCAGACCGATCTTAAGTTGTTTTATTTGAGTATCCTTCATCGTGCGGTTTCCTTTCCATACCAAGCAAAAGGTTTTCATTTTATTATACACCAAAAAATTATTTTTTGCAATAGGAAAAGAAGAAATCCTGTTATTTTTGCGTTTTTTTCAGAAAAAAGCTGTCCCGCCAAAGCGGCGGGACAGCCAAGAGGGATTATTTGGAGTGGATCATGCGATCTGTTTCCTTGGGGAGGTGAATCGTCCAGCTTTGCAGGCGGAGTCGATGCGAGAGGTAGCGATCCTCAAAGCTCTTGCAGTGCACCCACGTACCCTTGTATTGGGTGTCACGGTATTCGGGAAATTGGTCAAGGTCGATCTGCCACGGCATGTTGGGGGTAATGGTGTAGTGCGCCGTTCCCTCGGTCAGGATCGCCAGCGCGGCGCGGAGCCAATCTGCGGGACCGATCCGCTTATCCCCGATGCAGAGCACTTCCGGCAGGAATTTTTCATCCTTGAACTGTGCGCCAAGCAGACGGATCTCCTCTGCGGTGAGTGTTACAGATTCGGTTGCGACGTAGGGGGTATCGATAAATCCATAGACGTTTTTGCATACATGTGTGTCATTTCCGTTGAGAAAATCGCGGCAGGCAAGCAAAATATCTGCGAGTGAGAAGGAATCGGGGGTGGTGATGGGGAAGAGTGCTTCCTCCAGCTGGCGGCGCAGATCGGGGAGCATGTTCGGTGTGATCACGCGTTCCGCCTTGTATTTTTCCGCGAGTGCGCGATAGGTGGTGACATTGCAACGCGGATCGTTGCGCACCAGATCGATCAGATATTGGAAGTTGTGATAGAATTTCGCAATTGCCTCGGGTGTGCGCTTCGGGCTCATTTTCCATTGCGCGGGAGGCGTGTTAACACCCTTGAAATTATCCTCGTCGCAGTACGTGGAGCAGAGCGCAAGCTGAGGATGGTGATAAAAAACAAACACGTCGGAGGGGATCACGTATTTTTCCACGTAATCACGGATAAACGCCTCGTCTGCTGAGAACAGAATTTTCGCGATTCCGATATTGTAACGGAGAGCCATGAGATTACAGAAGAACACGGGACGGCTTCTGCGCTCGTCATAAATCGAGTCTCCGTCATAGGCGTTGAAGCCCATTTTCGCGTAGGCGTAATGCGCTGCGTAGGAGGTGGAGTTTCCGGGAGGGCATGCCGTGGTGATCTGATCGGGCGTAATGCCAAACACGCGGCAGATCGCTTCCACGCCGCGGCGCTCGTCCTCCATCACCGCGTCAATTGCCGCGTAGGGGTCGGCAAGGTCGCTGTATTCATTGATGGTGGGGTGGAGCGAATGGCGGCTGGAGTGGATCGAAAATTCGTGATGCTCCCGCAATTCTTCGATGATATCCTGCCGTCCCCATTTCTCCAATGCCTCTGCCAGCATTCCCACAACGTTGTAGCATCCTTTTATGCCTGCACGGTGCAGCATGCGTGCTGAATTGATAATGCCGTCGGCAGCGTGCGGGTTGATATAATCCTCGGTGTCAAAGCTGAAAATAATCTCGGTCATAGCGCTTTTTCTCCTTCGCATTTATCTTTATGGCTGCCGTCTGCTTTGGGCGGTAAGCTTGCGCTCATTATAGCACACCGCCTTTTAAAAAGCAAGCAAAAAATTATTTTTTGTAAAGAAAAATCGATCCCTTCGAAAAGAAATAAGAGGTGCATGACAAAACGCAAAAAAAACACGCGGGGGCTTGTTTTTTGTATTGCAATTTTTTGAAATAAAGAGTATAATATACATAGATATACCTATGAATGAAATTGGAGGGAGAACCTGTGGAGAATCTGCGCCGCATGCTGGAAGCATCGGATATTCCAACCGAACCCAATCTTTCGCTGTCCCGACACTCCACCTTTCGCATTGGCGGCATCGCACGGCTTGCCTGTTTTCCCGCGGATCGCAATTCGCTGATCACTTGCTTGCGATTGGCACGTGCCGCAGCGGTTACACCCGTTGTGATCGGAAACGCGAGCAACGTCGTCTTTCCCGACGAAGGGCTTGACGTCCCCGTAATCTTTACCGAGCGTTGCCGTTCTTTTCGATTGGAGGGACAAACGCTCCATGCCGACGCGGGGGCTACGTTGGCGTCTCTTGCGGTTGCCGCGCGAGACGCGTCGCTTGGCGGATTGGAATTTGCCGCGGGGATACCGGGGTCACTTGGCGGCGCGGTCTTGATGAACGCGGGGGCATACGGGGGCTGTATGGCAGAGATCTGTGTGGCTTCAGATTACTACGACATCGAGCAGGATCGTGTTGGCAGTTTTCGCGGCACGGAGCAGGCTTTTTCCAACCGAAGCAGTATCTATGAACAAAATCCGCGTTATACCGTTCTCGGTGCAACGCTGACACTTCGGCGTGCGCCCAGTGAGGAGATCGAGCGCGGCATGCGGGAGCTGGCGCGGCGCAGGCGTGAGAGTCAACCGCTGGACCTGCCGAGCGCGGGAAGCGTTTTTAAGCGTCCGCAGGGCTATTTTGCGGGCAAGCTGATCGAGGATTGCGGCTTGAAGGGAACACGCATCGGCGGTGCTGAGGTCTCGGTCAAGCACGCGGGCTTTATTGTCAACCGCGGTGATGCAACCGCCGCCGACGTGCGCGCGCTGGTTGCGCGGATCCGTGACCGCGTATATGCCGAAACAGGGGTCACGCTCGAATGTGAGATCCGTTTTTTGTGAGACTGTCATTTTGGAGGTGAGAGAATGTCGTTTGCGGAATCGGTAAGAGAGGAGCTTTCCGAGCTTCCCATCAAGCATCCGTGTTGTCGGCGCGCGCTGACAGCGGGGCTTCTTTTGGGCGCGCGTATGACCGAGAACAAGTCCGTTTCGGTACGCTATCGCTCCGAGGTGGTCGCCACGCTTGCATCTGCAATGATCCACACACAATACGGTTGTGTTCCCGAGTCCGAAATGACGGGGAAATGCGGACACCGCTACTACGATCTCGCCTTTTCCTCGCCTGCCTGCCGCAAATATTTGTATCAGATGCAGGAGGGCGATTTGGACCGTGCCCTGCGTTTTGCATGCGAGAGCTGCCGTTCGGCATTTCTGCGCGGTGCTTTTTTGGCATGCGGAACCGTGAATGATCCGCACCGTTCCTTCCACTTGGAGTTTCTTTTGCCCGACGAACGCATGGCGGTATCCCTTTCGCGTGTCCTTTCCGATGCGGGCTATCCGCCGCGGCAAACCGTTCGACCGAATCAAACGGGCCTTTACTATAAGGACGGCGGTACGGTAGAGGAGCTGATCGGGCTGATGGGCGCACAGCACGTGATTTTTGAGATCATCAACAGCCGCATTGAGCGCGACATTCGCAACAACGAAAACCGCGCAACCAATTGCGTAACCAAAAATATTGAAAAGAGTATTTCCGCCGCCGCACGGCAGATCGAGGCGATCAACGTTCTGATCGAGAGCGGCAGGCTGGAGCGCTTGTCCGAGCCGCTTCGAGTCACGGCGCAAACGCGCTACCGTCACCCCGACGCTACGCTGGACGAGCTTGTTTTACTTCACAATCCGCCAATTTCAAGATCGGGACTGAACCATCGCCTGAAAAAGCTGATGGAGGAGGCCGAGGACGTTGCGGGAAAGGAGACGACATGAACCGATTTGTGCATCTGCATCTACACAGTGAATACAGCCTGCTCGACGGTGCCTGCCGCATCGCCGATATTCCCGCACGCGTGAAGGAATGCGGGCAGGACGCGGTTGCCATCACCGATCACGGCGTGATGTACGGTGTGGTCGCGTTCTGGGAGGCATGCCGCCGCGAGGGAGTCAAGCCGATCATCGGATGCGAGGTCTACGTTGCACCCGATTCACGCTTTGACCGCACCCAAACAGCCGACGGCTATGCCGAGCATCTGGTTTTGCTTTGCGAAAATCAGACGGGTTACCGCAATCTCACCGAGCTTGTCTCACGCGGCTTCACCGAGGGATTTTACAACAAGCCGCGTGTGGACGAGGAGCTTCTCAAGCAACACAGTGAGGGCTTGATCGCGCTCTCGGCATGCCTTGGGGGCGGGATCCCCAAGCTTTTGTCAAAAGGGGATTATGAGGGCGCGCGCGAAAAGGCACGGCTCTATGCGTCGATTTTCGGAGCGGATCATTTTTATATTGAGCTACAGGATCACGGCATGGCAGAGCAACGCGCGATCCTGCCGTCCTTGGTGGAATTGGCGCGGGAATGCGCGCTTCCCTTGGTTGCAACCAACGATTGTCACTATCTGCGCCGTCAGGATGCCGACACACAGGCGGTTCTGATGTGCATTCAAACCAATACCACGGTTGACGCGGGCAGACCTGCCGCATTTGCCACCGATGAGCTCTATCTCAAAGATGCAAATGAGATGGAAATGATCTTTCGGCAGTATCCCGAAGCGATCGCGAACACACGCAGGATCGCGGACCGTTGCAACGTTGCATTTGATTTTTCCAAAACCTATCTGCCGAAATATCCCTGCCCGCTGGGGGAGAGCGCCGCCGATACGTTGCGTCGTCTTGCTTATGCGGGGCTTGAGGCTCGCATCGCGCGCGGGGAGGTGCAATTCGGATCGCACACGCGAGAGGAATACAATGCGCGTGTGGAATATGAGCTTTCGGTAATTACCGATATGGGCTACGACGATTATTTTCTGATTGTGCAGGATTACGTCAATTACGCGAAATCAAAGGAGATCCCCGTGGGACCGGGGCGTGGATCGGGGGCAGGAAGTCTCGTTGCCTTTGCGCTTGGGATCACCGACGTGGACTCGATTGCTTACGATCTTCTGTTTGAGCGTTTTTTGAATCCGGAGCGCGTCAGCATGCCCGATATTGATATGGATTTTTGCTACAACAGGCGCGATGAGGTGATCGACTACGTGGTGCAGAAATACGGAAGCGACCACGTCTCGCAGATCATCACCTTTGGAACGCTTGCCGCCCGGGCGGCGATCCGCGACGTTGGGCGTGCGCTCGGCATGACCTACCGCGACGTGGACGAGGTGGCGCGTGCCGTTCCACAGGAGCTGAATATTACGATCTCTATGGCCCTCAAGCTGCCCGATCTGAAAAAGCAGTATGAAAACTCACCCGAGGTGCGCCGTTTGGTCGACACCGCCATGGCGCTTGAGGGAATGCCGCGAAACGTTTCGGTCCATGCCGCAGGTGTGGTGATTACTGACCGTCCCATTACCGATTACGTGCCGCTTTCTATGAGCAACGGAACCCCCGTGACGCAGTTTGACATGGACACCATCGCGCGGCTCGGCCTTTTGAAATTCGATTTTCTTGCCCTGCGCTATCTGACGATTTTGGACGATGCCGAGCGTCAGATCCGCGAGAGTGAGCCGGATTTTGACATTGCGAAGATCCCGCTGGACGATCCCGCCACCTATCGCCTCATTTCCTCGGGGCGCACAGCAGGCGTTTTTCAATTGGAGTCGGGCGGCATGCGGCAAACGCTGATCAATCTCGCGCCCGAGCGTCTTGACGATATCATTGCCGCGATCGCGCTCTACCGCCCGGGTCCGATGGATTCGATCCCGCGCTTTATCGAGTGCAGGCACAATCCCGAAAAGGTTACCTACGCAACGCCGCTTCTCGAGCCGATCCTGCGCGGCACTTACGGTTGCGTGGTGTATCAGGAGCAGGTCATGAGCATTTTCCGCGAGATCGGCGGCTATACCTTTGGGCATGCCGACGTAGTGCGGCGCGCCATGTCAAAGAAAAAGGCATCGGTTCTGCTTGCCGAACGGGAGGCATTTACCCGCGGCGCGGTGGAGCGCGGCGTGGACGAGCAGACCGCGTCGGTACTCTTTTCCGATATGGAGAGTTTTGCGAACTATGCCTTCAACAAATCGCACGCGGCGGCGTATGCGCTGATCTCTTACCGCACCGCCTATCTCAAATGTCATTATCCGCACGCCTATTTTTCAGCATTGCTCACCAGCGTGCTTGGCAATCAGACCAAGATCGCGGAATATATCTCGGAATGCTCGGCGCGCGGGATCCGCGTTTTGCCGCCCGATATCAACGAGAGCCGCATTCCCTTTTCGGTGTGCGGAAAGGATATCCGATTCGGGCTTCTTGCGCTGAAAAACGTAGGCAGATCCTTCCTGCAACAAATTCTCAACGAGCGGCGCCATGGCGCGTTTACCTCCTTTGAGGACTTTATTGACCGCATGCCCGCAGGCGATCTCAACAAGCGTATGGTGGAGTCGCTTCTCAAGGCGGGCACGTTTGACCGCCTCGGCATTTATCGTAGCCGATTGCTTTGCGTTTATGAGGATCTGATCGACCGCGTTACCGAAAAGGGGCGAAACAATCTGGACGGTCAGCTTGATATGTTCTCCATGCCCGGCGCGTCGGCTTCGGCACCCACCTGTGTCTATCCCGAAATTCCCGAGCTGGGGATCCGCGAAAAGCTTTTGATGGAAAAAGAGGCAACGGGTATGTATTTTTCGGGGCAGATGCTGGATGAATACAGCCGCCATCTTGCGCTTCTCAAGCCGACACAGATCTCGGAGATCGTCAGCGACGATGCGGACCCTGCCGACAAGGCGAGAGTCGGCGTGGCGGGAATTGTGACCTCGGTGACGCAAAAGACCACGCGCAACGGTGACGCGATGGCATTCTTTACGCTGGAGGACCGCGTGGCGGAGATCGAATGTCTGACCTTTTCGCGTCAGTATGGAGAGCTGTCGCATCTGATCCACACAGATGCCGCTGTTTTTGTCAGCGGATCGATCTCCTTGCGTGAGGACGAGCCTCCCAAGCTGATCGTCAACCGCATCGAGCCCTTGGTTGAAAATTCGCGCTTTCGTCCCGAAGCCGTACGGCCGATGCAGGAACGTACCGCCACCCCGAGCGAACAGCCGCGCGTGAGCAAGACGGAGCCTGCCGCACCCGAACAGCCGAAGCCGTCAGCCGCGCCGCGCCGTCTCTTTTTGCGCGTGCCCGACGCAAAGGGCAGTCTGTTCCTCAAGGCACGCAATCTGGTGGAGCTGTTTGAGGGCGGTTTTCCCGCATTCTTCTACTTTGCCGACGAAAAGCGGTACGAGGTGGAGCCGATCGGCGTTGCGCTGAGCGACTACGTGTTGGGAGAGCTTCGTCGGTTGCTGGGCGACGAAAACGTGATTTTGAAATAAAAGGAGAGCACCTATGATCAAGCACGTCTTGTTGGATCTGGACGATACAATATTCGATTTTCATATGGCGGAGGCGGTTGCCGTGCGCGCTACTCTGCAAGCCTTTGGCGTTTGCGTGACCGACGCGATCGTTGCCCGTTACAGCGCGATCAACGATGCGCAATGGAAACGGCTGGAGCTGGGGGAATTGACCCGCGAACAGGTAAAGCGCTTGCGCTTTGAGCTTTTGTTTGACGAGCTGGGGCTTCCGTGTGATGCCGAACGGGTGCGCACCTATTATGAGGATCGACTCGCGGTAGGACATTATTTTCTGCCGGGGGCTGAGGAGATGCTTTCAACGCTTTCCAAGCGGTATGATCTGTATCTCGTTTCCAACGGCACCACCGCCGTGCAGAACGGGCGCCTCGCAAGTGCCGGAATTGCGCCGCTTTTCAAAAAAATCTTTCTGTCCGAGGTGATCGGGGCGGTCAAGCCGCAAAAGGAGTTTTTCGATTACTGTTTTTCCAAAATTAAAGATTTCAGCCGAGACGATGCGATCATTTTCGGAGATAGCCTGACCTCGGATATTCAAGGCGGCATCAACGCGGGGATCAAGACTTGTTGGTTCAACCCTGCCGCAAAGCCCTGCCGCGCCGATATCACGCCCGACTATGAAGTGCACACGCTCGACGCATTCACGGCGCTGGTCGACAGACTATGATTCTTGTCTTTTTCACAAAAAACAAAGGAGATCGCATGTGAAGATCAAAAAGCTGCTTTTCCATTTTATTCCGTACCGCAAATACGTGCTTACAACCGAACGCACGAAGGAATCGGTTCTGCGTACTCTGCGCCGTATTACGGGAAAATCGGTGTTTCCCCCGGATTACGAGTTTTACGGCAATGTGGGGACAGACGAATTTCGAATCCGCTATAATGTAAGATATCGTATGGATCTGAATGTCGAAAACTCTTTTCCGCCGATTATGAATGGTACGATCCAAGAGGCGAATGCAAAAACCGTGATCAGCATCTCGACGAAACTGCCCACGTCTTACTGTATTACGTTTGGGTTCGTCCATTTGATAACGTTTATCGGTCTGTTACTTGGATTGTTTTTTATGTGTGCGGGCAATTTCCACGATGGACTTCCGCTTCTTTTGATCTGTGGAGTTCTTCCGTTGGGTCAACAGCTTTTGATGTGCTATTCCGCTGTGAACACGGCCGAACGCGCCATCAAGCGCCTCTCGCATCTGCTTTTTGCCGAGCAGACCGATTCCGATAACCCGAGTGACGAAAATGAATGAGAAAAAATTGCCGAGGCGGAAGCATTCTCGGATGGACGATTTCGATTATTGCACAAGCTTCAAACATAGAATCAAGATTCTTCGCACGCTTCGCGGCTCAGAATGACCCATGAAGGGAATGTCTGATGCGAGTTTATTATATGACGTAAATACGGAGCGGATAGCGGACGCCTGTTCCGATAAATGTGTTAAATTGTATACGAAAAAAAAGGGGGTGAGTACCAAATGCATTTTTGCATTTGGTACTCACCCCCTTTTGTGTGGCGTTGTATCGGTCAATAGCCGTCGCGTCCGCCACAGAGACGCCAGATACATTTGCGCAAAAGCTCGGCAGGAAATACCGAGAGGGAGAGGAGCATGGTCAGGATCAGCTCACGCGGGAGGAGCGGCGCGGTGCGAAGCACACTGCCGCCAAGATAGACAAAGACGATCTGAATGATAAGGATCGCGACCATAATGGTGATAAATACGGGGTTCTTTTTCAGTCCCGACAGAAGATTGAGGCGGTCGGTGCGCGCATTGAAGCAATTGAACACCGACGTGAAGATAAAAAGTGCGAAAAACGCCGTGAGCAGATAGATCCTGTTTGCGGCGGGGCGGAAGAGCACGGTGACGGTTGGCGACTTGAGGAAAAAGAGGCAGAGCGCGACCGTGAAGCCGCCGAGCAGGAGAATTTGGTTGACCATATAGCGGTTGAGGATCGGTTCTCCGCGTTTCTTGGGCGGTTCTCTCATGTAACGCGCCTCTGCAGGTTCCCCCGCAAAGGCAAGACCGCCGAGCGTATCCATGATCATATTGATCCACAGCATTTGCACGACTGTGACGGGAGAATCAATTCCGAGAAACGGGCAGATCATCGTAACACCCACCGCGCAGAAATTCATGGTAAGCTGAAGTGTGATGAATTTCCGAATGCTTTTGAAAATGGTGCGTCCGTACAGTACGGCACGAACGATGGAGGCGAGGTTGTTGTCGAGAATGATGATATCGCCCGCGTCACGCGCAACCTGTGTGCCGTTGCCCATTGCAAATCCAATATCGGCACGGCGGAGCGCGGGGGCATCGTTGATGCCGTCTCCCGTCATGCCTGTCACAAGTCCCGCCTCTTGTGAGATGCGAACGAGTCGGCTCTTATCGGCGGGGAGCGCACGGGCGACCACAGCCAAACGCGGCAGCAGCTCACGTAATCGCGTGTCGGAGAGCGCGGCAAGCTCGGTGCCGGTCAGGATCAGGTTGGTCTTGGGCGAGAGGATCCCGCAGGACGACGCGATGTAGCTTGCCGTTTCACGGCTGTCGCCCGTTACCATCACAACGTGGATTCCCGCGTCGGATAGCTCTGCCACCGCCTTTGCCGCCTCGGGACGCAAGGGATCGCGGAGCACCAATGCTGCCAAAAAAACAAGAGGGAAAGAGAGACTTTTTTCAAGCCGTGTCGCGTCAATGGCGTCCTCGGTGAGCGCAAGCAGTACAACGCGCTCTCCCTTGCGCGTCCGCTCAAAAATTTTCCGCTCGGTCTCTTTAGCTGAAAAGGAGATCGGATCGCCGTTTTCACCCAGCGCGTATTGGATCTGCGGCAGGAGCTTTTCGGGCGCACCCAAAAGATAGGTCAAGCGCTGTTTTCCGCCAAGCGTCACACTTGCATATTTTCGCGCGCTGTCAAAAGGGAGACGTGCGTCAACGCGGTAGCCCTGCGGAGCGGGGTAGGGCAGAACGGCATGCAAGAGCGCGCGGTCTGTCGCGTTTCCGCCCAGTGCCTCTGTTGTGCCGTCAGGGTCTTTTCCAATCACGGAGGCACTCGCAAAGCGGATCCCAAGGGCGGTCAGCTCGGCAAGTCTTCCGCCGCGCCGAAGGAGATTTGGGAGCTTTTCGGTTTTGCCGTCTGCCAACAGAAGCGAATCCAACCGCATTTTTCCCTCGGTCAGGGTTCCTGTTTTGTCGGTGAATAAAATGTTCATGCTACCCGCCGCCTCAATTCCAACCGGCTTGCGGACGAGCACCTGATCACGTACCATTTTGCGGATATTTGCGGAAAGCACCACCGCGATCATCATGGGCAGTCCCTCGGGAACGGCAACGACCACAACCGTGAGGCCTAACGTAAAGGCATGCAGGAGCTGTTCGAAAAGATAGCGCAGGTCGCTGAACTTCAAGAGGATCACCTCGCGTTGCATGCCGCTGTCAAGAAAAAACGCGTTGAAAAGATAGGCGAGTGCTACTCCTACCGCCGCGAGATAGCCGAGACGGCTGATCTGCCGCGCGAGCTTGGAAAGGCGAAGCTTGAGCGGGCTTTCGCGTACGTCCTCCTGAATCTCGCGTGAAATGCCGCCGAGGAAGGAAGCATCACCAACTGCACAGATCACCATTTCCCCCTCACCCGACGTAACCGTGCACCCGCGAAAAAGCGCGGACGGTGAACCGGGTGCGAGGGTTGCATCGGACGAGGGGATTTTGCGGACCTCACGGCTTTCCCCTGTCATTGCCGACTGATCGGTTCGCACCTCGCCCAGAAGAAGCAGTCCGTCGGCGGGGATCTGTTCCCCTGCTGACAGCAGGACGACGTCCCCTACAACAACGTCGGAAACGGGGAGTGTTTTGATCTCTCGGTCTCGCCGAACACGGCAGAGTATTTTTTCACTTTCCGCGGAGAGTTGGGAGAACGCGCGCTCCGAGCCCTGTTCTGAGAGAGTGGAGATCAGGGTTGCGAGAAAGACCGCCACACCGATGCCGAGGGTTTCGATCCAGTCCGAGCCGCGGAAGGAGAGGACCAGATTCAGAGCGAGCGCGCCGAGCAGAATGCGGATAATGGGATCCCCGAGATTGCTCAAAAAAATGCGAAGCGTGCTTTTCCTTTTTTTGAGCAATCTCGGGGAT
>SVTW01000099.1 GCA_015063585.1 Oscillospiraceae bacterium | reverse complement strand
GTTCAAGGAATATCAGAAGCAGGTTGTTCTGAATGCAAAGGTTCTTTGCAACGCACTCAAGGAGGAGGGCTTCCGTGTGGTTTCGGGTGATACCGATAACCATTTGATCCTGCTCGATCTGCGCCCCTTCGGTGTAACGGGTAAGGACATGGAGAAGCGTCTTGATGAGGTGCATATTACGGTTAACAAGAATGCCATTCCCAATGATCCCGAAAAGCCTTTTGTAACAAGCGGAATCCGTGTTGGAACGCCTGCCGTTACCTCGCGCGGCTTCAAGGAGGCGGAGATGCGCATGATCGCGCGTTGGATAAAGGATGTTGCAACGGACTTTGAAGGAAACCGCGAGCGTATAACCGCCGAGGTCAAGGCACTCTGTGCTAAATATCCGCTCTACGAGTGATCAATCACTTCAAACAATACCGAAAAGCCTTTGAATGGGCTAAAATTTCCAAAGACGGATTTTTGAAAAGGATATTGAATATGAAAATTTTGGTGGTCGGTGGCGGCGGACGCGAGCACGCCATTATCAAAAAGATCAAAGAAAATAAAAAGGTTACCGAGGTCTACGCGCTCCCCGGAAACGGAGGAATCGCGGCAGACGCAACTTGTGTGAATATCGGAGCAAAGGATATTCCCGCAATCGTTGCTTTCGCAAAGGAAAAGCAGATCGATTTTGCGGTTGTGGCACCCGATGATCCGTTGGTTCTCGGTGCGGTTGACGCGCTGGAGGCGGAGGGCTTTGCCTGCTTCGGGCCGCGTGCCAATGCCGCAATTATTGAGGGAAGCAAGGTCTTTTCCAAGAATTTGATGAAGAAATACGGAATCCCGACGGCAACCTACGAGGTATTTACCGAGTTGGATGCAGCGCTCAAATATCTTGAAACCGCGCCGATCCCCACGGTGGTCAAGGCGGATGGTCTTGCACTGGGTAAGGGTGTTATCATTGCGCAAACACGCGAGGAAGCCATGTCGGCGGTTCGTTCCATGATGGAGGATCGGCAGTTTGGCGAGAGCGGAAGCCGCGTGGTGATCGAGGAATTTCTCACAGGTCCCGAGGTTTCGGTTCTGGCATTTACCGACGGAAACGTAGTGCGTCCGATGGTCTCGTCAATGGATCATAAGCGCGCGCTTGACAATGACGAGGGTTTGAATACGGGCGGAATGGGAACGGTTGCGCCGAACCCCTATTACACGGCGGAGATCGCAAACGAATGTATGAAAAAAATCTTCCTGCCCACGATGCATGCCATGAACGCAGAGGGAAGAACTTTCCGCGGCTGTCTCTATTTCGGCTTGATGATCACGCCCGACGGACCGAAGGTAATTGAATACAATTGCCGTTTCGGTGATCCCGAAACACAGGTCGTTTTGCCCTTGATGGAAAGCGATCTGCTCGACGTAATGATGGCAACCGCAAGCGGTACGCTTGCCGATGCAGACGTGCGCTTCTCCAACGGAGCGGCTTGCTGTGTGATCATTGCCTCAAAGGGCTATCCCGTCAAATATGAATCGGGATTTCCCATGGAGCTTCCCGCCGATCTTGGCGACCGCTTCATTTACGTTGCGGGCGCGAAGCGTGACGGAGAGCGGCTTCTCAGCGCGGGCGGGCGTGTGCTTGGTGTAACTGCTATTGCGGACACGCTTGACGTCGCCGTGCAAAAGGCATACGACCACGCGGGTAAAGTTCAATTTGAAAACGGCTACTGCCGCTCGGATATCGGAGCGCGTGCGCTCAAAGCGTTAAACAAATAAGAATTGTGATTGGGCGAGGACGGGTTGCGTCCTCGCCGCACGACGATAAGAAAGGAAACGTTACATCTATGGTTTACAGAGTATATGTCGAAAAAAAGACAGGGCTCGAGCATGAGGCGGAGGCTCTGCGATATGAGATCCGTCATCTGCTGCAGATCAAATCGCTTGAGCGTGTACGTGTACTGAACCGTTACGACGTAGAGCATATCAGCCGCGAGCTGTTTGAGGCGAGCATCGACAAGGTGTTTTCCGAGCCGCAGCTGGATAAGGTCAGCGAGAATTTTGACGCAGAGGGCGCCGTTGTTTTCGCGGTGGAATTTTTGCCCGGTCAGTTTGATCAGCGTGCCGACAGTGCCGCGCAGTGCATTCAGATCCTCTCGCAGGGGGACCGTCCCGTGGTGCGTACCGCAAAGATCTATCTGCTTTACGGCACAATGAGCGATGAGGAGATCGAACAGATCAAAAAATACGTAATTAACCCCGTGGAATGCCGCGAGGCATCCTTGGCTTGCAAGGAGACACTGGCACTTGAAACCGAGCTTCCCGAAACCGTGGAGACGCTGCACGGCTTCATCGCGCTCGACACAGAGGGGCTTGCCGCTTTTGTTGCCGAGAAGGGGCTTGCAATGGACTCCGATGATATCGCATTCCTGCAGGCATACTTTAAAAATGAAGAAAAGAGAGACCCCACCATTACCGAGATCCGCATGATCGACACCTATTGGTCGGATCACTGCCGTCACACCACCTTCCTCACCACCGTGGATAAGGTGACCTTTGCGGACCCCGTGATGGAGGCGACCTATCAAAAATATCTGAATATTCGCAAAAAGCTCGGCAGAACAAAGCCGATCAATCTTATGGATATCGCAACGCTTGCAA
>SVTW01000043.1 GCA_015063585.1 Oscillospiraceae bacterium | reverse complement strand
AATTTTTATGTACACAATAAGCAATATCATATACTTTTTTATCTTCACTTATCATGAAACTACATGTTCCTACTCGTTCTAATGAATCCTTGAAAACAGGAATCAAATAACAACATTCGTCATCCTCGCCCAATCCTTCTAGCATTTTCAAATATTCATCATCTATCTCTTCTTTTGCTTCGTCAGGTAAATATTGTCCCATCTCTGGATTATTCCAGATACTATATGCCCACAAAGCATCCTCTTTTGTGAAACCTCTTAATAAAAGTCTTGAAGTTTCAATATCATTTATTTTCATAAATGCCTCCGTCATATTTTTATTTATCTGTTCGACCTATTCAAGTTTATCGATTCGTTAGATTATACCATAAAAACGGTGAAAAGTAAATAGGACGGCGGGGTTCTTTACAAATTGAACCGCCCTTTATTGTAGGGGCGAACTACGTTCGCCCGCGGGAGACCGCAGGTCTCCCCTACAAAAGAAAAACAGCACCCACCGAAGTGAATGCTGTAATTTTCGAAGATAATCCGAAGAAATAATAACTTATCTCTTGGAGAACTGAGGTGCACGACGTGCAGCCTTGAGTCCGTACTTCTTTCTTTCCTTCATTCTGGGGTCACGGGTCAGCAGACCTGCAGCCTTCAGAGCGGGCTTGTTCTCAGCGTCAGCCGCAACGAGCGCACGTGCCAGACCGTGGCGGATTGCGCCTGCCTGACCCGAAATGCCGCCGCCGTTTACGGTTGCGATGATATCGAACTTGCCTTCGGTTCCGGTTACGCCGAAGGGCTGATTTACGATGAGCTTCAGGGTTTCAAGACCAAAGTAATCATCAATGTCGCGCTTGTTGATGGTGATTACACCTGTGCCGGGAACGATGCGAACGCGAGCAACCGACTTCTTTCTTCTTCCGGTGCCGTAGAAATAGGGCTTAGAACTTGTATACATCTGTTGTGTCCTTCCTTTCTCTCATTAGATCTCGTAAGCTTCGGGCTTCTGAGCCTCGTGCTTATGAGCAGCGCCGGCGTAAACCTTAAGGCGGGTGAATGCCTTGTCACCAAGGGCGTTCTTGGGGAGCATGCCCTTAACAGCGAGCTCCATAGCTCTCTCGGGCTTGGTTGCCATCATGGTCTTAGCCTGAACAGCCTTCATACCACCGATATAACCGGAGTGATGATAATAGTACTTATCTTCCATCTTGTTACCGGTGAGAACAGCCTTCTCAGCGTTGATGATGATAACGAAGTTTCCGCAGTCGACATGAGGGGTGAATTCAGGAGCGATCTTTCCGCGAAGCAAATCAGCGGCTGCAACGGCGGTTCTGCCCATGGGCTTGCCTGCCGCGTCCAGAATATACCACTTGCGAACTACATTTTCTTTTTTCTGCATAAATGTAGACATTGTAGGGTTCCTCCAAACAAAATTAATAGATATTTTTTCATGCTCGCATATTATAACACAACCGAAATCGCTTGTCAAGCCTTTTTTGAAAAATTTTTTTGCAATTTTAATTTAGCACCCCTCAACCTCTCGTTTTCTCGCGTTTTTGCCCTTTTTTCACGTAAATGCGAGGTCGCAAAATCATTTTTTTGCGGGCTTTACACGCAGTGTGAGCACCTCAAAGGCGGAAATGGGGAGTGTAAAGGAGCGGTTTGTGAGCGTAACCTCTGCCTCTGCCGTTTCCAGCATATTGCAGAGTGTAACCGATTCTGCGTCGAATCCAAGCGTAACGGTAATGCGATCCTTCATATTCTTATATTCATACAGGCGGATGATGAGATCGTCGCCCTCCTCGGCTTCCTTTACGGTCTCGCACATCACGTGGTCGCAATTGAGCGAAAGGAGCGAGAACGTATCGGGCAGGTTGTTCTCCTTACCGCTTGCCGCGCATGCGGTGAGCGGCGCGTTGAGCAGATATGCCTGCTTGGCAACGTCGGATTCTGCCAGCGTTCCCACGTGCGGATAGAGCGCATACACAAACTTGTGCTCGCCTTGGTCTGCCTCGGGGTTGGGTTCGGTTCCGCATTTGAAGAGCGAGAGCTGCATTACGCCGTCATGGATATCGTAGCCGTATTTGCAGTCGTTGAGCAGGGAAACGCCGTAGCCGCCCTCGGAGAGATCGGCATATTTGTGGGCGCAGACCTCAAATTTTGCAACGTCCCAGCTCGTGTTCTTATGGGTGGGACGCTCCACCGTACCGAACTGGATCTCATAGCTTGCCTTGTCCGCGTTGATATCCACGGGGAATGCCGCCTTGACCATCAGGTGGTGCTCGTGCCAATCGGCAACCGTATCAAAATCGATGCGGCGGAGGCTGTCGTAGAACCAGATCGTTTGCGTCAGCGTGGAGTTCTTATAGGGGCGTGTGATGCGAATGCCGCGGCGTGCGCCGTCCTCCACGGTCTGAACGTCCGAAACGGCGGTCAGCGCGGTGTAGCAATCGAGCGAATAAGCCTGCCACTCCCAGTTGTCATACTTATCGGGGTGGTCAGGGTAGATGCGGATCTCATTGCCGATCGCGCCGTTTGCCAGAACCTCGCGTTCTGCCTGCTTGTCGTAGAGCGAGACGATCTGCATGCTGTCATCGAATACGACGCGGAACAGATCGGTCTCAACCGTTTTGCCGTCGATGCGAACACGATTTTCGAAAACGGGGGCGACAACGCAGGCATAGCCCTTGGAGGGAATCTGCTCCACCCAAGCCGTCTGACCGTCGATCACGACCGGTCCGCTTGCTTCAAAGGAGTTGGGGTTGTAGACCACATATCCCTTTGCCGCGTCGAGATTTTTTGCTATGCGGTCGGTTACGGCATGCGCAACCGTTTCACCGATCTTGCGGATCACGGCATAATCCTTGTCGCTCTGGTCATAGACCTCCTTGATCGACGAGCCGGGAATGATGTCGTGGAATTGGTTGGTGAGGATCATTTCCCAGCCGCGGCGAAACTCTGCCTTGGGGAAGGGCGTACCGAACAGGATGCGGTCGAGGCAGGCAAGTGCCTCGGCATTTTGGTACAAAAGCTCGGACTTGCGGTTGTTGCGTTTGTTTTTCGCGATCGAGGTATAGGTGCCGCGGTGATATTCGAGATAAAGCTCACCCTGCCATCTGGGGATCACCTTTCCCTTCATGCGTTCCTCCATGCGGCGCAGGAAATCGCCCGCAAAGCCGGTGCGCGTGTTCGGGATTCCGGGGATTCCTTTTTCCTGACGCAAAATCATTTCGATCTGCTCAGGGGTAGGTCCGCCGCCGCCGTCGCCGTAGCCGTAGGTACTCATCACCTCATTGGTAAGTGCTTTTTGCGAATAGCGGTGATAGGTTCCCGCAGTCATGGAGGGCGTTGTATCGGCATTATAGGTGTTGCGGCGTCGGGGCTGCTTGTCAATTGAGTTTGCCGTCATGAAGTAGGTGTTGACCTCGGTTCCGTCGATGCCCTTCCAGCGGAAGGTTTCATAGGGCATACCGTTGACGTCATTCCAACCGATCTTGGAGGTTACAAACCAATCCACACCGGTCTTTTTGAGGATCTGCGGGAGCGCGGCGGAGTAGCCGAACACATCGGGGAGCCAGAGCACGCGGCTGTCCACGCCGAATTCCTCGCGGAAGAAGCGTTTTCCGTAGAGGATCTGACGCACAAGGCTTTCGCCCGAGGAGATGTTACAGTCGGCTTCCACCCACATTGCGCCCTCGCATTCCCATCTACCCTCACGCACACGCGCCTTTACTTCCTCATAGAGCTCGGGAGCCTCCTCCTTGAGATCCTGATAGAGCAGGGGCTGAGAGGACGTGAATGTATAGGAGGGGTAACGGCGCATCAGCTCAAGCACGGTGGAGAAGGAGCGCTGCACCTTCTCGCGCGTTTGCTGAAGCGTCCATTTCCATGCGCAGTCGATATGCGTATGACCGACGCAAAGCGTGGTGGTTGGCTGTTCGTGGCAGTATTTGCCGTAGAATTCCTCGTCCATATATGCTTGCGCGCGCGCGATCGAAGCAAAGAACGCGGGGGATCCGAGCTCAAAGAGGTCGAGGAGAGAGAGGGCCGCGTCGAGGTGATAGAGCGTCATGGCATATTCGCGGCTGTTTTCGTCGAGAAATTCGAGAGTCTGGAACGGCACGTCAATGTCATACCAAAGATGCTCTACATCAACGTTCACGTTTTTGAGCGTGACGCGAAGCATGTTTTTTTCATGTGTTCTTCCGGTATAGGCATATAAGTCTACCACATAGTGTCCTGCCTCATCGATATAGGTGTAGGTGTGGCGCGCATCAAGACCTTGACGCATTTTTCCGTTGAGATAAACGATAAACTGCGGATGCTCCATGATGTGAATGCCGCATCCGTCAAATTGCATCATGAGCGGCTTTTTGAGCATTTCGGGGGTGACGTCAAGCTCAAAACGAAACCATGCGTGCGAATCGGGTTCGCAGTTGCACCATACGTCCCCGGGAACGTATGGCGTGTATGCACTTTCGGGGGGCGGGGTATGTCCCTGCTTGTAGCCGCAGGGGCAGATCCGGATCTCATGGATCGGGGTTTCACAAGAAAATCGCTGTTCGCCCAACAGCTTGAGATATTGTTTTACTTTGCGGTATGCGGTGACCATATAGGACCTCCTAAAAAATATTGATATATTTTCATAATAATAGTAGCATTTTTTTAAAAAATATGCTATAATAAAAGAGGACAAAAATAGCAATTATTTGTCATGGATAAAAGGAGATGAAAAAATGAAGCCGTATCGCGTGGAAGCAGAACAGGAGTCAATTTCGCAAACCGGTATCGAATTTTTTTATTATGACTTTCAAAATCGAAAAAATTATGTTTCCCCGCATATTCACTCGGCGGTGGAGCTGCTTTGGATCAAATCGGGGGAATATCAAATATTTGCCGACGATCGCGAACTGTTTGCAGGGGCGGGGGATACGGTCCTGTTTCGCTCCAACACGATCCACCGCATCTGCTCGCAAACACAGGGAGACGTGGGTTACTACGTGTTTAAGTTCAGTCCCGCCTTTCTGCTCGACCTTGCCGGTCCCGAGAACCGCGGATTGTATCTGCTCCGTCTCGCACTCAATACAAAAGACGGAAAAAGTGTTTGGAGTGCCGCCGAGAGCCAGGCAAACGGCTTGCGCGATGCCTTTGGGGTTTTGGTGGAGGCGTTTGAGCATCCTTCCCACGCGAGCGACGTTGCCATGAAGGTTGGCGCGTCCTCTGTGATCCTTGCGCTGTTGCGGGATCTGTTGCCCGAAGCCGAGCAGAGCGCAGAGGAGCCGATGCCGGGCGCCGAGGCGATGCGTCGGATCTACGACGTGACGGTTTATATCAACCAGCACTATGCCGAGGCCCTGAACGCTGCCGACTGCGCGGCAATGGCATATATGAGCTATAGCTATTTTTCAAGATGTTTTTTCCGCATCACGGGAAAAAGCTTTAAGGAATACCTCAACGTCACGCGGATCAATCGCGCCGAGCGCGCGCTCCTTTGCTCGGAAAAAAGCGTGACCGAGATCGCGGGCGACTGTGGATTTAACAGTGTTTCCTATTTTATCGCAACCTATAAGCGCATCAAAGGGACCACCCCCTTCTCGGTTCGTCAGCACCGTGTTGAACTATAAAAAGAGAGCGGAAGGGCTGGTTCTCATAAGGATGTTTAATGTATCCTTGTAGGGACCGGCGTCCTCGACGGTCCAAAAAGGCATATTTGCAACGCAGAAGATAAAGATTAAGGGGGTGAGTCAAATGCAAAAATGCATTTGGTACTCACCCCCGACGTTTTTGGTTTGCGGCTAAACACCGCAATTTATATTGCCACGGAATTTCGGTCAGGAAAGATCGATTGCCGCGCGTTTGGCTTGTTCCTGCTGGCGGTGGCGGGGAATGCGGTAGAACGTTCCGTCACGGCGCAAGAGCGCACCTGTTTGATGATAGGAAAAAGCAACCTTTGCCTCGGCACAGGATTTTTGAATGCCGAGCACCCAATCGAAATCGCAAACCCGTGCGTTTTGGCCCGATTCACCGCCAACCGTGACCGATTCGATCTGCGTGCGGTTGAGATAGGGCTTCAAATGGATCGGACCGAGAAGCGGCTCACAAACGATCATGCGGTGTGCGATCGGCAGGGAGAGAAAGATCGGAAGTCGCTCATCGGCGCGCGCTTGGTTTTCGCAGGTACACCCGATCGTAACATTGGGGTAACCGTTGTCCCAATCGTCGGGCAGGCAAAGGGAGAGTCGGTCGATGCGCTTGGTAAAAAAGATGAATTGCAGATCGGGGCGCAGGCGCATCATACGCCAGGCATCGGGGCGCCACGGGTCGGCATCCTCAATTAAAAAATCGGACGAAAAGCAGGTGTAAACCCGCTCGCCCGATTGTATTTTGGGGCAGTCCTTGCCCTCACGGAGCGGGAGCAGGAAATCGTTGTTGAGCGTGACGTGCGAGCAGGGCTTTCCATGAGCCGAATCAATGCGGAAAACGTAGCAATTCAGGCACCCTTCACTGACACGGCGACACCCGTGCCAGGGATTCCAACCAACGCTCATGCTTTTTTGCCGGTGCCGCCCTTGAGGCTGTTGAGCGCCGCGAGGAAGGTGTCGATATCCTTGAATTCGCGGTAGACCGAGGCGAACCGCACGTAGGCGACCTCGTCGTGCGCCTTGAGCTTGTCCATCACCATCTCACCGATCTCGGTGGAGCTGACCTCCTGCCGCAGGGTGTTTTGCAGCTCGGCTTCAATTTCATCCACCAGCTTAACTGCGTCAACAGGGCGCTTTTCGGTTGCTTTCAAAACACCTGAGAGCAGCTTTTGCTTATCAAACATTTCTTTTCCGCCGTTTTTCTTGACCACAACGATCTGAACGGTTTCGATCATTTCAAAGGTGGTAAAGCGTTTCTGACAGGAAAGACACTCGCGACGACGGCGAATGCTGTTTCCTTCGGGAACGGGGCGAGAGTCGATTACCTTGCTTTCGGAATATCCACAGCCCGGGCATTTCATGGCAGTTCACTTCCTTCACTGTTTTTTGGGGGCGGTTCAAAGCTCTGCCCCTTATTATACCATAACTGCAAAGGAATGTAAAGTTTTTTTTCAAATTTTCTCGCTGTAAGCAAAGTCCTCGGCAATTTCGGGAAGCGTGTAGGGAAGAACACCGCCGCGAACGATCCGACGAAACAGCGCGAGCGCGCCGGGGAGGTTGGAGCGGATCGACACCTCGCATTGTTCATCGGGGGCTTCGACCGAGATGTAAAAGCTCGGTTCACCGTTGTGCGATTGTGTTGAAAAACAGTATTGCAGGGTGGTGTTCGCGAGTCTTTTCGTTTCCTTGTAAAGCAGAATACGGGAGCATTCTTGTGTTTGTGGTTGCATAACAGCGGTTTTGCGCTCGGTGTGCCGCGCGCTTCCTTTCTTTTTTGTACGGGGCGGGGGGCGCACCGTTTTTCGAGCCGACCTTGTGTCGGATGGCTGGGACCATTATAGCACAACTCACTTTGGTCAAATCTAAACGCACCGTGAGCGGCTTTGGCAATATTGTCCATCGAATTATGTCGCATTTCCTCGATTTTGACCAAACGGTGGAAAAATATTCATGACTTTCGGAAAAAGTCGTTGTAATTATGCAAAAAACGGGGTTAAAATTTTGAAGATATTTTTCGCCGGTTTCAAATTGTCAAAAAATACAGGTGGAATTTCAGAAAAAATATGATATAATGGGATTTGTGGAGAAAAAAGAGCTTTTTCGGTCATACAATACCAATTTTGCGTCGAATGTCAAAAATGAATCTTTATACGAAAAAGGAACGACAAATAAAAACTTTTTTCAAGCTTTCACGCAAGAGAAGGGAAAAACGGGGAAGGAGAAAACGGTATGAAATTGTTTTTTTATTTGCGCGCGTGTCGGATCTCGCGGCTTACGCAACGCTATTTGCGGTTTTCAATGGCATGGATCGCGGGGCTGTCTCTTGTGATCCTGCATCGGTTTTTGACCTCCTGTAATCAAAATGCCCTCGGCTGCGAGGCGACCTATATACCGCAGGTTGAGTACATCATTGCCGCTGTTGCCGTATCAATTGGAGGCGCGTGCATCCTGGAGCGGACGTTGTGCGGTGCGGAGCGTGAAAACACGGAATCATAAAGGAAAGAACCCGATCAAGAGCATGAACGGCATGCGCGTGGATCGGGTTCTTATTTTACTTGCGGCGGTATTCAAAATCGAAGGGAGTACCGTTCACGTCCTGCACGCAAAGCCGCGTGTGGGGCGCGGTGCGGATGTAGTTTGCCAGATCCTGCGTATCCCGCAGGTCGTCGGGCAGATAGAGCCCGCATTTCGGACGGTAGGTATCGGCATGGTAGTCGCCGCCGCAGGTCAGCGGGAGACGGTATTGCTCTGCAACGGCGAGAATTTCTGGGAAGTGGATGTTTTGATAGAGCGGATGGCAATTGATCTCCACGGCATCCATCCATGCGGGATCCATCAGGGGGGATCCTTTGCGATAGGGGTGAGCCTGGACCAAAATACCGCCCGCCGCGTGTACGGTACGGTAAAGTGCCTCCTGCGTCGCGTCAAAAACGTCGGGATTCGCGTTCAGAAAATCGGGATCCGCGCCGTAGACTACCATGTGAACGCCCTTGTAACGTTCCATCGTGATCTCGATTCCGAAAAAGCAGGGCATATGGCGAGCGGCGGCAAGCTCTGTGGCGCGTGTGAACTCGGCTTGATAGCGTTCGATCATGGTGGGAACATCAATTCCCAGCTTTTCGGTATAATTTTTTTGATAGTGATTGGTCAGGACAATGCCGTCGATCCCAACCTCTCGGGCGGCGTCCAACCCTTCGGGCAACGCAATTTTACAGCAACGGCTGGCACCCGAGGAATGTACGTGCAGGTCTATGAGCATGATAAATCCTTTCTATAGTACGGCTCGAAGCCGTTAAATTTCCCAGGGGGATGGTTCAATCGACTTCTCTTGCATCAGCCAATCGACCTCGGCGGCGGTGGGAATGGCTCGCGCCGCGCCTGTCCGGCTGATTGTAATGGCGGCAACGGCCGATGCGTAGCGTACCGCCTCCTCAATGGGCGCTTTTTCAAAAAGCTTTGTGCAAAGTCCGCCGATAAAGCTATCCCCCGCAGCGGTGGTGTCCACACAGGGTGTGCGGTAAATTCCCTCAAACCCAACACCGCGCGGTGAGCTGTAAGCCGATCCGTTGGCTCCGAGGGTGAGCACAACGGCACTGCATCCCAGCACGAGGAGGGCATTGACGGCACGGCGCGCCGAATGTGCGTCGGAGGGAGTGATTCCCGTGATCTGCGCGGCTTCAAATTCATTTGGCACGAGCAGATCGACCAACCGATAAAGCTCGGTTGGTACCTCCTTGACGGGGGCGGGATTGAGAATGACGTATTTGCCCTTGGCTTTTGCCGTTCGCGCGGCGGCGAGGACGGCTTCGGTCGAAATTTCATACTGCATTACGATCGCGTCCGCCCAATCAAAAAGCGTGCTGTTCTGCTCTATGACCGCGGGGGTGATGCAGGCGTTTGCGCCAACGTCAATGATGATATGGTTGTCTCCGCTGCAAACCGTGATCACGGCGGCACCCGTGGATGCGTTTGCGCGAAGCACGCAGGAGGTGTCCACACCGCATGCAGAAAGATGCTCCAATGCCTGTTCTCCCACCGCGTCACAGCCAACCGCACCGAGCAGGCGCACCTCACAGCCGGCCTTGGCAAGCGCTACCGCCTGATTTGCGCCCTTTCCGCCGATGTTGATGGAAAATCCATTTCCCGCAATGGTCTCACCGAGCTGTGGCAGCCGTTTTGTATGAATCACGTAGTCTGCATTGATACTGCCAACGACTAAGATCCGTTTTCCCATATCTTATACCGCCCATTCTGTTCGTTTTCGGTTCAAGTTTATCATATAAGTCCGAAAAAGTCAACCGTGATCCCGAAAAAAGCTTGACATTTCCTCCCAAATCGACTATACTGAAGTTGATTTCAAAAGCAGGAGGAACGAACCTATGAATCCTACCATGACGCTTGGCCGTTTCCGCAAGTTGCTCGCGTCTCACGAGCCGATCTCTGTGATTCTCGATACCGATGCCTACAATGAGGTGGACGATCAGTTTTGTATTGCGTATTGCATGCGTGCGCCGGATCGGGTCCGTCTGCTTTCCATCAATGCCGCGCCGTTTTTGAACGCGCGGTCGGAATCTGCCGCCGACGGAATGGAGCGAAGCTACCGCGAGATCTTGAAGGTGATGGCACTTGTGAATGCCGATTCCGATATTCCCGTATATCGCGGCTCTCCCCGCTTTATGCAAAACGTGACCGACTTTGTCGCGTCCGAAGCGGTGGAGAATATCATTCGCACGGTCGATGACTGCGAGGAGCCGGTGGTGATCCTTGCCATCGGCGCGATCACAAACGTGGCGTCGGCTTTGGTCAAACGCCCCGATCTGGCACAAAAAACGGCGGTGATCTGGCTGGGCGGGCATGCGCTCCATCACTCCGATTCGAGGGAATTTAACATGGTGCAGGACGTCCCCGCGGTGCAGGTGGTATTTGACAGCGGCATTCCGCTTTTGCAGATCCCTTGCAAGGGCGTGTGTACGGAATTTCGCACCAGCCCGCCCGAGTTGGAGTATTATCTGCGTGGAAAGAGCGCTCTGTGTGACTATCTGATTGACAACGTGAGTGTGGCATGCCGCACGCGCTATGCCTCGTCACGCGTCATTTGGGACGTAACCGCCGCCGCTACGCTGATCTGCCCCGCAGGCTGTGAGATCGTGCAGATCCCCCGCCCGCGCATTACGGCGGAGAGCTGTTATTCCTTTGACAATGCCCGTCCGCATTATCTGTACGTCCGTGCGCTCAATCGCGATCTGATCTACGGCGACCTGTTCCGCCGACTGATCGGCGAGGCTTGATGAGCGGCAAAGAGCTTCTAAAACGGAGAACCGACGAATCCCCCTTTCGCTGGCTCTCCGTTTTTGCTTTCAAAAATATGTTAAAAAATTGACAAATTTACTGTTTGTGATGTTTGTTTCTGACATGCGGAATAAGAAACTTTGATTTTGTGCAAACTGAATATACTGCATTGGATCGGTCAAAAAAACCGCAAAAAATACTTATTCGAACCGCAAAAAATCAGTAGACAGGGCAGCCGACGGTATGATAGAATAGACTCGTTCGAAAAAAACAAAGGAACAAGGTAACAGGGTATGGACTTTTTTTGGAACGCACTTTCATTGATCGGCGGATTGGCGCTGTTTTTATTTGGCATGAGCTTTATGGGGCAGGGCTTGGAGCAACGCGCGGGCGGACGTTTGAGCGGATGGCTCAGTAAAATGACCGCAAGCCGCTTCCGCGGACTTCTGCTCGGCACGGCGGTAACGGCTTTGATCCAAAGCAGCTCGGCAGTCACGGTCATGGCGGTTGGATTCGTCAATTCGGGTCTGCTTACGCTCTCACAGGTTACAGGTGTGATCTTCGGCGCAAACATTGGCACCACAGTGACCGCGTGGCTGGTCAGCCTCACGCAGATCGAGGGCGGCGGGCTGTTTTTTGAATTGCTCAAACCCACTTCTTTTACGCCGATTTTGGCACTGATCGGTATTATATGCTATATGTTCTGCAAAAAGGACAGTCTCAAAAGTACGGGAGGGATTCTGCTCGGTTTTGCCGTTTTGATGTACGGCATGAGTGCCATGTCGGATGCCGCGCGTCCCTTGGCGGAGCATGAGGGCTTTCGTTCGGTTCTTCTCTGGTTCGACAATCCGCTTTTCGGGTTGCTTGCGGGTGCGCTTCTCACGGCAATCATTCAAAGCTCCTCGGCATCGGTTGGTATTTTGCAAGCGCTGTCGGCAACGGGGCAGATTTCGGTTGGTGCCACGATTCCGATTATCATGGGGCAGAATATCGGTACTTGTGTCACGGCACTGCTCTCCTGCGTGGGTGCGGGAAAGAATGCCAAGCGCACCGCTTTGATTCATTTGTATTTTAATTTGATCGGTTCGGGGGTTTTGCTCGTTGTTTACCTGTTGCTGCAATGGCTCATTGGCTTGCCTTGGAGTGCGCGTGGAGCAAACGCCGCCTCGATTGCCTTGACACACACGGTGTTCAATCTGCTCTGCACCCTTCTGCTCTATCCCGCCGCGCCCTTGCTTGTTCGTCTCGCCGAGCGAACGATTCCCGATCGGGGGGAGGAAAAAAACACGGAGTCGGAACAGGCATTGCCCGCCGCATTGTTGGACGCACGTTTCCTCGCGCTTCCCGCGCTGGCGATTGAGCATTCGCGCACGGTTGCCGACGAAATGGCGGTGCTTGCGGTAGAAAATATTCGGGTCTCTTTTTCGCTTCTTTCAAACTATGACGGTGCGGCGTTTGAACGGCTTGTCTCACGCGAGGATCGGATCGACCGCATGCAGGACGAGATCGAAAACTATTTGGTAACCGTGTCGGGGCAGCCGATCAGCGAGGCGGAGAGCATGACGGTAACAGCCCTGCTTCATCAGATCGGGGATTGGGAACGCATTGCCGACCATGCTGTCAACATTGGAGAAACGGCACGCACGCTGTCGGAGGCGGCAACCTTTTCGGACAGGGCGTGGCAGGATCTTACGGTGCTTCGGGCAGCGCTGGACGAAATTTTGGCATTATCCCTGCTTGCCTTCCGCGAGGATCGCATTGACGCGGCGGAAGCGGTGGAGCCATTGGAGGAAGTGATCGACGATCTGCGCGCGGAGATCCGAGACCGCAGTGTGGCGCGGCTGTGCCGTTCCGAGTGCTCGGTGGAGGTAGGCTTCCTTTTTACCGATCTGCTCACCGATCTGGAGCGCATCGCCGATCATTGCTCAAACATTGCGGGTGTGTTGCTGTCGGCGTCGTCGGGGGGCTTGCGGGTACACGACTATCTGGAGCGCTCACGGGGGTGCAACGAGGCACGTTTTGAGGAGCAATATCGCGCCTATGCCGCAAGATTTGCATTGCCCCGATCCTGAGTGGCACCTTGACAGGCGGTTGCTTTTGTGGTACAATTAGACCGAAAAAGAAAGGAAAGGACGGATCGGTTATGAATCAAAAAGAACGCAGGGCTTTGGTGGAGGGCTATCTTGGAAAGACCGTGCAGATCGGGATCGACCGCCCGATCGGATTTGTGCACGAAAAGAAGGACGGCACGTCTTTGACCTATCCGATCAACTATGGTTATATCCCGGGGGTACTCGGCGGTGACGGCGAGGAGCTTGACGTTTATCTCTTAGGGGTTACATCGCCTGTAGAGTCCTATACCGCGCGCGTGATCGGTA
Organism: Oscillospiraceae bacterium; assembly: GCA_015063585.1. Lineage (GTDB taxonomy): Bacteria > Bacillota > Clostridia > Oscillospirales > CAG-272 > UMGS1865. Next base: position 6,896 of record SVTW01000043.1, on the reverse strand, counting down.
TTGTCTTTCGCCGCAACGACGTGGAGGACAAGCTGGTCGCGGCACCCGAAGGCATGCACTTTACTGCCGCGGAGATCGCACAAGCTGTTCATTTTCAGGAACGCTACTACGATTCCTACGTCGAAACCTTATAATTGCCCAAGCGTTAGGACGTGTGGGCGCGGGGGACGTGTTTTTTTGCGGGGACGTGTTTTTTGCGGGGACGCGGTTTATGCGGGGACGCGGTTTATGCGGGGTCTTTTTGAAAAAAGACCCCTGCACCCCAAAAACTTTCCCGAACGATTTTTATTGTGTGATGGGGTGTCCATCGGCTCAGGGCTTAGGTACTGCCGATTGCCGTCAGGCACCTCCAAGACCCTGCCGGCACTCGCGGAGGACGCAAACACCCCCATCGGGAAAAGTTTTGGTCAAGCTTTTTCAAAAGCTTGCGAGGTCAAGGGCGAGTAGCCCTTGGCGCGCTCCGCAGAGCGCGAAACTCCCTTATCGGCGTTTCTTTTTGATAGATTTTTCTTTGCGCCTCTTTCTTGCAAAGAAAAATCGGCTGTGGAGTGCCGAGAGCAACATGAGAGCGGTTTATGCGGGGACGCGGTTTATGCGGGGGCTTTTTGAAAAAAGACCCCTGCACCCCAAAAACTTTCCCGAACGATTTTTATTGTGTGATGGGGTGTCCATCGACTCAGGGCTTAGGTACTACCGATTGCCGTCAGGCGCCGCCAAGACCCTGCTGGCTCTCGCGATAAAGAAAAAACACACATGTATGCGTTTTTGTAATTCCCCTTATGGGTCATTCTGAGCCGCGTAAGCGTGCGAAGAATCTGGTAGCTTTTCTGAAAAGGGCAAAGCCTTCAAGAAAATATTTCAAGATCCTTCGCGGCTGCCGCCTCGCTCAGGATGACCCAGAAAAGGGGTTGTATTCAGAGTTATAAACAACCCCTGCCGGCACTGCCGATAAAGAAAAAAACACATTTTCCGAGTCATTCTGAGCCGCGCAAGCGTGCGAAGAATCTGGTAGCTTTTCGAAAAAAGACAAAGCCTTTAAAAGAATGTTTCAAGATCCTTCGCCAAAGCGCTTGCGCTTTTACACGCATCAGGATGACCCAAGAGAGAAGTTTTTGAAAACATAGCCCCTATCGGCACTTGTAAAAAACGAATGTTCCCACCGCCTCCCTCCGGAAGAAGCTGGCGATGACTGCGGCTATCGGGACCTCTGCTCGAGCGTCTGATTGAAAAGAGGGTGTCTCAAAGCACAATTGCTTTTGAGACACCCTCTTGTGTATTGTGGATCAGAGCCAGCGCGTGGATTGCGCAATGATCTGATTCCCAACCATGATAAAGTTCTTTTGTGTACAGCCCGCTGTGATCTGCATGCCGTCCACCGTTGCGTTCATGGTGTTCTGCTTTGCCATTCCGCGGAAGGTGTATTCGGCATAAACGTAGTTATCAATTACAAGCTCCTCGGTGTTTTTTCCGTATTTGCGGTAGATAATGGTGTGACCGTTATACTGCGTTTCAAGATAGACCTTCACTTTTTCCTCACTGCCCGCTCTGCGCAGAATCGGGGAGTCGTCAACCGACGGAAGGGGTGCCCCCTCTTCTTCAACCTCTACCGTTTGGACAAAACCGGCCGTGGATTCTTCCGCGGGCAGCCGTTTGAGCGAGATGCCGTGGCGGATTCCCGAAATGAGGTAATACATGACCCACGCGTGGAAGAAGAAATCAAAGAGCATGTCGGTATATGCCCCTGCCATTATGCACCATGCAACGAGCGCGATGCAGTCAAGGGCAAAATAGAGCGCGGCACCGATCAGCCAAGCATAGTGCTTTTTAGAGAAGAACCAACAAACAAGATAGGGGATAATGAGCACGATGGCAATGGCAATGCCAACGTAGGCGATGGCGGCAATTTTTACCTCGATGGCAATTACCTGAAGGAAGGCGAGCAGGATGTAGGGGATGTTGGCGGAGAACAGGAAGTAGGTGTCTGCGCCTGTTGCGAGAATGACAACGTTAATGAGCGAGAAAATGACGACCAACAGGAGGTTATAGCGGGAGCCGTCGTATTTTCCCTGTGCGATCGCACGTTGGCTGATTCGGATAACGGGACGTTGATTCATAGTGAAAAGATCCTTTCGTTTGTTTTATGATTTTATTATAGCATATTGTCATGACCTTTGCAAGAGTTTTTTCAAAGGTGCATGTCGGAATCTGCCTCCGACCGTTTCGCTGTTGTGCGTGTTTGAAGTGCGGGGGGCAGTGCGGCACCCGAAAAGATGCAGTCGATCTCCTCGGCGCGGCAGAGTGTGTGCAGGTAGGTTTTGCCGATCTTATTGGCGGTCATGAGCATAACGCGCGTTTTGGAGCAGGCAAGAAATTTGCGGCGCAGATCGGTCTCTTCCTCGGAGGTGTCCGAGAAAACACCGTCTTCCGAAAGCCCCTTGCAGGAGAGAAAACAGATGTCCACGTTTACCTCCTCCGCCATTTTTTCGGCTTGCCGTCCTGTGAAAACAAGCGAATTTTCAATCAGCCTGCCGCCGGTGCAAAAGGTTTTAATGGGAAGCTCGGAGAGCAGCTCGGCAACCTTAAGCCCGTTTGTGATCACAACAAGATCCGAAAAATGACGCAAGTGCTTGACCATATGCTGTGCGGTAGAGGAGCCGTCCAAAAAGATCACCTGCCCATTTTGCACCAGCGACGCGGCACGGCGGCAGATCTCGTTTTTTTCAACCGAGTTGAGCGATTCGCGCACAAGCAAAGGGATCTGTCGGTTGACCTCGGGCATGGGCATCGCGCCTCCAAAGGTCCGCTTGACGGCACCGATGCGTTCCAGCTCGGTCAATTCGCGCCGCACTGTAGCCTCGGAGGCAAACAGGATCTGCGTCAGCTTTTTCACGCTCACCGCGCCGTGATCCTCCAGGATCTCCAAAATTCGTTTTTGCCGTTCCTTTCTTGTCATAATGCCCTCCAAAATTGATTGAAACGATCAATAAGTGATTGAAACTTGATTGAATTATAGCATAATTTTGATTGTTTGTCAAGAGGGCGGACAACACTTGCGATGTCCGACGCAATCCTATATAATAAATATGATAACAGAATGTGAGGTATATGCTATGAAACTGTATGTAGATTCCAATGCGAAAATAGGGGTTGCGCCCACGGAAAAGCCGCTTCCCACCGACAGCGAAGCGGTGCTCCGTGTGAAGGCTTGCGGCATTTGCGGAAGCGATATTCCCCGTGTTTTTGCGGGAAAATCCTATTTTTATCCGATCGTGCTGGGGCATGAGTTTGCCGGCGTGGTTGAGGACAGCAAAAATCCCGCGCTGATTGGCAAGCGCGCGTGTGTGTTCCCGATCCTGCCCTGCGGGAAATGCGCGTTTTGCGCGGAAGAAAAGTGGGCAAACTGTGTGAAATACGATTACTATGGCTCGCGCCGTGACGGAGGCATGCAGGATTATCTGCTTGTCAAGGAGGAAAATCTGATTTTCCTGCCCGATTCGGTCAGCGATGCGGCGGGTTCAATGATCGAGCCGACGGCTGTTTGCTTGCATGCGGTCAAAAAGCTTCACATCACCCCCGAGACTGTGGTCACGGTTTACGGCGCGGGTACGATCGGTCTCTTATCGGCAATGTGGGCACGCGCATTCGGTGCCAAGCGTGTGTGTGTGTTTGACGTTGACGCCGACCGCCTTGCCTTTGCCGTCGCGCTCGGCTTTGAGGCATCGGGAGATGAAACGCCCGACGCTGTGATCGAGGCAAGCGGTGCGCCCGCGGCACTTAACGCCGCGCTGGAGAAGGTGCGCGCATTCGGTGAGCTGGTGATCGTTGGAAATGCCGAGCGCGACGTTACACTGGGTCAGGCAAACTACAGCAAGCTTCTTCGCAAGCAGCTCACGGTGTACGGTAGCTGGAACTCCGATCGCTCGCACGCTGCCGACGATTGGCGCGACAGCATTGATGCCATTGCAGCGGGACACATTGATCCCGAACAGTTGATCACGCACCGTTTTGCGCTGCGGGACGGCGTGAGCGCGTTTGCGCTGATCGGCGACCGAAAGACCTTTTACAATAAGATCACACTTGTAACCGAATGAGAAAGGACGGTAGAGAACTATGCAAAATAAGCTTGCCCCTTCTATGATGTGCTGTGATTTTGTCAACATGGGCGCACAGCTCAGGATCTTTGAAAAGACCAACATCGAGCTACTCCATCTGGATATTATGGACGGTCATTTTGTTCCGAATTTTGCGCTCGGAACCGATTTTTGCAAGCAGCTCGGACAAGCGACCCGTATTCCGCTTGATTTTCACTTTATGGTGGATAATCCCGAGCAGGTGATCGACTCTTTCCCGATCCGCGAGGGGGACTGGGTCAGTATTCACGCGGAAAGCACCTATCATTTGCAGCGCCTTTTGGCAGGCATTCGCGCAAAGGGGGCGCGTGCGATGGTAGCACTCAATCCCGCAACGCCGATCTGCATGCTGGAGGACGTATTGGATGATCTCGACGGCGTGCTGATCATGTCGGTCAATCCCGGCTTTGCGGGGCAAAAGCTCGTACCGCACGCGGTTGAGAAGGTGTCCAAGCTCCGCGCGTATCTGGACGCACACGGAAAGACCGACGTGGAGATCGAGGTGGACGGGAACATCAGCCCCGAGAATGCGATCCGAATGAAAAACGCGGGCGCAAACATTTTCGTGCTTGGTACGTCGAGCATTTTCATTGGTGATATGGAGCAGAATATCGGCAATTTCCGCGCGCGCGTGTTCGGATAAGCCAAGTTGTTTTCAATTTGTCGGATCAGGCGGAAAAGGCTTGAAAAACCATTTTACAAAAATACGGTATATCTCGAAAGACGTATGCCGTATTTTTTATTTGTCTTCACAAATGCAGTGCTTGTCAGAAATTTTGATAAGCAAATTAACGGGAATTGCGCGTCAGAGGAGAAAAATTCACAATTGTGTGATACAATAAAATACAAAAAATTTGTTTTCAGTCCGAACCAACCCCCTTTTTGTGCGACTTTATAGGTGAACGTTCAAACCGTTTTTCGGAAAACAGAGGAGCTTATGAAACACGAGGAAATATTTCAATATTATGATGATCTGATGCGGATCGCGACAGCAAAATGCGATTCTCGTGCCGATGCGGAGGATCTTGTAGGGGAGACTTTGCTGGCGGCCTTTGCCTATATGCACCGAGGCGGGTGTATTCAACACCCCAAAACATGGCTTATCAAAACGCTTTTCCATAAATATAACGATGCGCTCAGGAAAAAATACCGCGCGCCTTTGGTCGTGTGTCTGAATGAGGATATGGATCTTTCCGATGACGCGAACGAGGAATACTTTACCTCGGAGGAGGCGGCAAGGGTACGCAGGGAGATAAACCATTTGAGCTATATCACCCGCGAGGTGCTGATCCGTTTTTATTTTGGCAATCAAAGCGTGGCAGAGATCGCCGAGGGGCTGGGGATTCCCGAGGGGACGGTGAAAAGCCGCTTGTCCGCGGGGCGCAATCAGATGAAGAAAGGACTGGAAACTATGGAAATGAAAGAAAATTATTTGCCCGGGGAACTGTACCTGTCTTTTGGCGGCTCGGAGGGCTTGCGGGGGGAACCGACGTCACTGATTGAGGGCGATCTGATCGCGCAAAATCTTTTGATCCTCGCATATGAAAAGCCGATCACGGTCAGCGACCTCTCCAAAGCGATCGGCATTCCTGCTGCGTATATCGAGCCGATCGTGAAAAAGCTTGTGGATAGCGAGATGATGAAACAAACCGATAGCGGCAGGGTATATACGGACTTCCTTATCACAAAGCCGCAAACCGCACTGGAAAGCTTCCGTCTGCAGCTTGATTTTGCACATAAGCATTTCGAAACGGTGTGGGGTGTGATTGACGAGATGTCCCGCAAGATCGCGCAGCTGCCGTTTGTGCAAAGCATGGGACGTGCAGAGCGGACTCGGCTGGATCGCTATGCCGTTCTGAAAGCCTTGCAGGATTTTCAATATTACGGAACGGGCAGAATCCCAACGCCAAATTTTGAAAAACGAAAGGACGGCGGAAGATGGATCGCCCATGGACTCGCGTTCGACGCGGGATACCACACAAAGGCATATTGGGAGTCTGCCGAATATATGATACACGGCGGTCACCGTACAACGCAGGCGTTGGTAGAGGAGGGAACACGGCTGGTTCGGCTTTATGAGTTTGATACCACGCTGTGGGATAACCCTCATAGATTCGGGTTTGACTATGCGCTCTATTTTAAGTATATCATTCCGTTTCTTTGGTGTATATATGCCGATATTCCGCTTTCGGAAAGCGGCGAGATTCCCGATGCGTTGCTCTCGCATCTGCCAACGCTGGAGCAGGTCGGCTTAATCGGGAATATCCACCACAAGCCTTGCGTTGCGATCCCCGTTCTCACAAAAGCGGAGTATGGGGAACTGTGCGCACTTGTGAAGAACGCCACCGAGGCGCTCAAATTGGCGCTTGGAGAGGCTTTCGCAACCTTTATTGCCTCTATGAAAACACCGATCCCCAAGCATTTGACCTCTGTGCCCACGCTTTTTCGATATATGGATGCCACCAAATATTTTGTAATGGCTACGGTTCGAGAGGCCTATGATCGAGGTCTGCACCTGCAGGGGATTGACGCTTGCTGTCCCCCCGCCGTGCTGGTTTGGGAGGCGTGCGAGGCATCTGCCTTATAAAAAAAGGGGGTGTCTCAAATGCAACTGTGCATTTGGTCGACGCCCCCCACGTTTTTTGCTTTGCGGCTAAACACCGCAATTTTCGACTGCTTTGCAGTCGAAAACCGCAAATTCCGCGCTACAAAAAAGCCTACCGTCGGCTTTTTTGAGCAGAGGCTGCGCCAATGACGCAGCCTCTT
>SVTW01000042.1 GCA_015063585.1 Oscillospiraceae bacterium | reverse complement strand
GCGTATAACACCGCCATCGCCCTCACCGTACTTTCCAAGGCGGAAGGTGGCAACGCGACGATCGGATTTCAAATGCTGCCAAAGCGCATTTTTCAGGGCACCTGTTCCCTTTCCGTGAATCAAACGTACACGTCCGAAATTCGCCAAAACAGCTTCGTCAAGGTATTTATCCACGGCAAGCCATGCCTCGTCGCCCAGCATACCGCGCAGGTCGATCTCATCGCGGAAATCGCGGTTGATCTTTGCATGAAAGTCGGATGCGGGCTTTTTCTGTTTGCCGCTGATCACCTGCGGTGTTTCATGGATCAACTGAAGGTTGGCGATCTTGGTACGTGTTTTGAGAATGCCTGCCTGCACAAGCACGGTCCCGCTCTTATCGGGCGTTTCCAGCAGTACGCCCTCCTTGTCAATATTCACGATATAAACGCGATCCCCTTTTTTCAGATCCCGCGGCAACACGTATGCCTCGTTGGTCTTTTCCTCAACGGGATTGATCTTATCATCATTTTCACGAATCGCCAAACGGACCGCGCGTCGCGTTTTTTCAAGCTCCTCGGTAAGCTTTCCCGCCTCCTCGGCTTTTTTTGCCTTTTCAAGCTGGGCAAAAATGAAATCACTTGACGCCTTTGCGCTCTCAAGCATGGCAAGTGCCTTTTTGCGGTTCTGCTCGATCTCGCGTTCTGCCTCAAAGAAGCGCGTTTTGATCTGCCGCTCGGCATCCGCCTTCATTCGCTCGTATTCGGCTTTCAAGCGTGCCGCCTCCTCGCGGTTTCGGTCGGCTTCAAGTCGTTTGGCTTCCAACTGCTCGATCACTTTTTCAAAGCGTTGATGGTCGCTGTTCACGTGTCGCTTGGCAAGCGCGATGATCTCGTCGGAAAGCCCCAGCTTTGCCGAGATCGCAAACGCGTTTGATTTCCCCGGCGTTCCAACCATCAGCCTGTACGTAGGCTTGAGGGTCGTTACATCAAATTCGCAGGACGCATTTTGCACCCCCGGAGTATCAAGTGCGTAGGTTTTCAGCTCGGTATAGTGCGTGGTTGCGGCACACATTGCCCCCGCTGCACGCACCGATTCGATTACGGCAACCGCCAAAGCCGCGCCTTCAACGGGGTCGGTTCCCGCTCCAAGCTCATCAAACAGACAAAGCGAACGGGCATCTACGTCATTCATGATCCGCACGATATTCACCATGTGCGAGGAGAAGGTGGAAAGCGATTGTTCAATGCTCTGCTCGTCACCAAGGTCGACCAGGATCCGATCAAACATACAAACGGTTGACTCGGGTTCGGCAGGAATATGCAACCCTGCCTGCGTCATAAGGGAAAACAAACCGAGTGTTTTGAGGGTTACCGTTTTACCGCCCGTATTGGGTCCTGTGATGATCAGGGTGTCATAGCCCTCTCCAAGACTGACGTTGATCGGAACAACACGCGCGGGATCGATCAGGGGATGTCTTGCGCGAATCAGCGAGAGCGTGCGATTCCCCGCGATCTTTGGTTCGCATGCCTTCATGCGCGCCGAAAGCTCCGCACAGGCAAACGAGAAAGCCAGATCGGTAATGTTCCAATAATTGAGTCGCAGAGATTCCCCCGCAGCGCTTACGTCCGAGGAAAGCGTGAACAGAATGCGCTCGATCTCATGTTCCTCGCGCGATTGGAGCATACGAAGCTCATTGTTGGCTTCCACGATCGCCATCGGCTCAACAAAGATCGTAGCCCCCGACGACGAGGTATCGTGGATCAAGCCTTTCATCTCATTTTTGCACTCCGCCTTTACGGGAACCACGTAGCGTCCGTTACGCAAAGTGACAAGATTTTCTTGCAGGATCTTGGAATAAGACCCGCTGATATAATGCTGAAGTGTCTCCTTGATGCGTCCGTTTGCCTCGCGGATCTTGCGGCGGATCTCGGCAAGCTCACGGCTTGCCTCATCGGCGATCATATCCTCGGAAAGAATCGAGCGTGTGATCTTATCCTCAAGGAATCGGTTTGGCAAAAGGCGCTCAAAGATCTCGTCAAGCGCGGTTTCAAACGGCCTATTATTTTGGTGATAGTCCTGAAGCTGGCGCGAGGCACGCAACAGCCGCGAGATCTCCAAGAGCTCACGCGTGGAAAGCATTGCGCCCTTTGCAGCACGCTCACTTGCCGCCGAAACATCTTTGACCGATCCAAACGGCGGCATTCCTTTGACGTCGCTTAAACGGCGCGCGTCGGTCGTGCGACGGAGCCGACGAAGCACCTCAACCGTGTCAGCCGACGGCATCAATCGCATCGCCATGTCCTTTGCGCCCTCGGTCGGTGCGCAATCGGCAAGCATGGCTCGTATTTTATCAAATTCAAGTGTTGTTAAGGTTTTATCTGTAAAGCTCATATCCGTTTATATTTTGGTGCATCGTTTGCCCTGAGGCTGCCGATTGGCGCGGCACACTCAAAGCTTACGCATAGTGTGGTAAAAATCCAACGTGTCAAAGCCGTGACCCAAATGCGAGAGCAGATAGGTTTCGGCAAGAGATTCAAACAAATGGGTATCCTCACCTTCCGCCAGCTCAAAAGCAAAGAGCCGCGCGAGCGGTGCTTGGGAAACATAAGTCAGCGCAGCATGTACGGCAGGCGTGATGCGCGCGAGGATCCGCGCCTCGCGGATATCGTCGTAATCGGTGGACGGGTGAGGCTTGTCCTGCAATTTCTGAAAGCATTCTGCGCAAAGGAGGGAGCCGTTCATCACGTCAAGATACGCGGCGGTTTGCCCTGCCCCGCGGCACCCTGCGCAGATCTCAAGTGTAGGCGCATAGCCCGCGGAAAACGCGGCACGAAGCTCAAAAACGCTCTTGACAAGCGTGGGTGAATAACGTCCTTCGTCCATTGCGTACAGTGCATTGAGAAGCAGCCGCAACATCTCGTTTGCCGGCTCGCCCTCGTCGGTCAACTCATAGCCGACCTCGCAAAAATAGGCACTGAGATTCATCAGATCAATGTCGCGGGATAGCCTGTGAAAGCTATGATTGACAGACCCGCCCTTTAAAATGAAAAAATCGCCCCGCCGATAGAATTCATAATTTCCGTAGGTATAGAGCTGACTGATCCCCCGTTGTTCGCTTCGCAGGGAATGACTGCCTTTGGAAAGCAGGGTGATGCGTCCCATTTCCGGCGTGACAAGCGTCAGATAGCGGTCTGTTCCGATGTCACGTGTGCGGATCACAAGCCCGTCTGCCACAAGATGCTCCATTTCGGTCTCCCCTTTCGATTTCGTTGCCTCAGTCCTCGGTAAAGCCGAAGTTTCCGATTCCGCGTGCGCTGTCGCGCCAATTCTCTTTAACCTTCACCCAAAGGTTGAGGTAAACACGGCATTCCAGCAGGCGTTCGAGATCCTCGCGCGCATAGCTTCCGATGCGCTTGAGCGTTTCTCCGCCTTTGCCCACCAAAATGCCTTTGTGCGAATTTTTCTCGCAAAAGATCTCCGCACGGATTGAAACCAAGCCTTCCTCCACGCGATATTCCTCGATCATCACCGCAACACCGTGCGGGATCTCCTTATCCAACGTGCGCAAAATCTTTTCGCGAATGATCTCCGCGGCGATCTGTCTTTGCGGCTGATCGGTGAGCGCGTCCTCATCGTAATACCATTCGCCCTCGCGCAAAAGCTTTGCGCACTCCGACATGAGGTCCTCAACGTAGCGTCCTTTCTTTGCCGAGATCGGTACGACCGCGAAAAAGTCGTGCAAAGCAGCATAAGCAGAGATGGTTTCGGCAAGCTGCTCGCGACGGCAAAGATCGATCTTATTCAGCACGAGAATGCCCGGAACACCCGATTTTTTCAGATATTCCACAACCTTTTGCTCCACGTCTCCCGGGGCATAGGAGGCATCCGCGACCAAAATAACGGCATCGCCCTCCTGCATTGCACTGTTTGCGGTTTTCACCATAAAATCACCGAGCGAATTTTTGGGCTGAAAGATTCCGGGCGTATCGAGGAACACGAACTGATCCTCTCCGCGCGTTTCAATGCCCGCAATTCGGTTTCTCGTGGTTTGCGGTTTATTGGATACAATGGCGATCTGCGCGCCCAGAATGCTGTTAAGCAGCGTTGATTTTCCAACGTTCGGACGCCCTACAATGGTGATAAATCCGGTTCTTTTCATAGTTCTTGATCTGCTCCTTATGATTTGCCGTTGAGAAAAGCCTCGATATCGTCAACCAGCATATCGGCGGTTTCTCCCGTGTCAAAATTGGTAAGCTGACAGTAGATCAGCATATTGGTGGTGTTATCCGAGATGGCAAGCACCTGATAGTGCGGTTCGATATCAAGGTAATAGTAGGTGACATCGGTTTTTACCTTTTCATCGGATTTAAAATTCTCAATTTGTTGCTCTGAAATTCTTCCGTTTTGCGAGGACAGACGCAACACGTCGCTGATCGTCATTTGCGGACGCGTATCTCCCATATTGCGGAAATAATCAATTGTTTCAATTGCCGCGATCGGAATAAACACCGCCAAGAAAACACTCACACAGATCAGAAAGGTGATCAGCCTCACGTTTCGTGTGAAAAAGTTTTCGGTTTTTCCCGCCGTGTCGGGTCCGGATTTTCGATTCTCATCGCGTCTTCCATACTTTTCTTGGTATCCCATTTCTCAGTCCTCCTTTTTAATCGTTTGCGGCAACCGCAAGCCCCATGATCTCCATGATCTCGCGCTGACGGCGACGCATATCAAGCTCGTCCTCCTGCGAGGTTTCGTGATCGTATCCAAGCAAATGGAGCATGGAATGAACCGTTAAAAACGCCACCTCGCGCTCGGTGCTGTGTCCGAATTTGTTCGCCTGCGCCTCGGCTTGCTCCAGAGAAAGCACAATGTCGCCAAGCATGCCGATCAGCTCATCCACGGGCGGCTCCTCGGACTCTCCCTCATAGTCGAACAGCGGGAAGGAGAGCACGTCGGTGGGAGAATCGACTCCGCGAAATTTTTTGTTCAGGGCATGGATCCCCGCGTTATCGGTAAAGGTGATTGAAACCTCTGACGCGTTTCCAAACTGCTCGTAATCCAACGTTGCCTCTACCGCGCGGCGAACCAGCATTTTCAGCTTGTAGGTCACGGGTGTGTCGGTCTCATTTTCGAAATAGATCATCATGTTCATTTTTCTGCTCATTTTTTTATCCTCCGTAATCAAAAAGCTTTCTATCCGTTCCTTTTTCAATCCTGTGGTTTACGCTCGGCACGGAATTTCTTTTCCGCGCGTTCTACCCGCCGCTCGGCTTCTCGACGTGCCTGCTCGCGGTCAAATTTTTCATATGCCTGAATGATCTTTTGCACCAATCGGTGACGCACCACGTCACGCTCGGAGAAATAATGAATTCCAATATCCTCAATGCCCGAGAGGATCTTCACCGCCGTGGAAAGACCGCTCTTTTGTCCGCGCGGCAGGTCGGTTTGGGTCAGGTCGCCCGTTACCACCGCCTTGGAATTGAAACCGAGGCGCGTGAGAAACATTTTCATCTGCTCGGGCGTAGCGTTTTGTGCCTCGTCAAGAATGATGAAGGAGTCATCAAGCGTCCGCCCGCGCATATATGCCAAGGGCGCGATCTCGATCGTTCCCTTTTCCACGAGCTTCTGATAATTCTCTGCCCCCATCATTTCATAGAGTGCGTCGTACAGCGGACGCAGGTAGGGGTCGATCTTACTTTGCAGGTCGCCCGGCAAAAAGCCGAGCTTTTCGCCTGCCTCGATCGCGGGGCGCGTAAGAATGATGCGGCTCACCTGCTTTTCGCGCAGGGCGCGCACCGCCATGGCAACGGCAAGAAAGGTTTTACCCGTTCCCGCGGGTCCGACCCCTAACACGATCGTGTTTTTTCGGATCAGATCAATATACTGCTTCTGCCCAACGGTTTTTGCCTTGATGGGCTTGCCGCGCATGGTTACGCAAATGCATTCGTCCCCAAGCTGGGCAAGGGTTTCGCCCTCTCCCGCGCCCACGGTATCGATTGCATACTGCACGGTCTGCTCGGTCAGTACGTCGGTTTTTGCCGAAAGCCCATGCAGGTACTCCACGCACTGTGCGGCGGCGGCAACGTCCTCCCCACACGCACCCTCGATCACAATGGAATCGCCCGATTCACTTTCACGGTTGCGCAGGGTAACGCCAAAGCGCTCCTCGATCAGGCGCGCGTTGCTATCAAAGCTGCCGAATATTTTTGCGGTTGCTCCCGCATGGCTGATCCGAATTACTTTACGGTCCATAAAAATCCTTTCATTACTCTACGATTTCAAATTCCTTTTGCTCGGCAATATCCGCAATGCAGACGATACGGCACCGCAGAATGACCGACTGCTCTCCCAGCTCGGTGTGGATCTCTTTTTCAAGCAGTTCCACGTCTCCCGAAATCACCGCCAACTGTCGATCCAGCTCAACAAAAGCAAGATCCAGAGCCTCCTCCACCGTTCTTTTTGCCTCCCATTCGGTGTATGGAATGCGTTTTGACAGGCTGATTCCAACGGGCAAGCTGTTAGAGCCGAGGAGTGATGGGTACACTTCCTCTTTTATTATATCATATGTATCTGTCTCATTTCCAACATATTTGAAAATTTTTAGTGAATAATCAAAGAATTTCAGACATATTTCGTCATATTTTGGTGTCTCATAGCTTTTTTCGGTATAGGAAAGCGGAATTTCAACGCAAAGCTCGCGCTCCGTGCGAGCCAGCACCCGTCCCGCCGCACGGGTATAGCGGTAACCAACCGTGCTGCTGTCGTAAAGACCGCTGACTAAGAGGTCGCCCTTTTTCACAGCCTGCCCGCGGGTGACAACGCAGTTGCCGCGGTACAGCTCGATCAACTCGATCTGACCGTCCTCACGGGCAATGAGATTGGCAGGGCGGGAACGGTCCTCGACGGGCGGCGCATCGACCTGCTCGATCACCTGCACACGCGCAATGGTTCCGTCCATATAAACCGAGATCCACGCAATGCGATCCGACAAAAGCAAAACACGGTTTTCAAGTGTTGCGGCATGCACCGACGGAATATAGCTTCCAATGCCAAACCCGCAGGCACGCAGTTCCTCACGCACCTCGCTCTCGGTCATGGTCGTATTTCCCGTGATCTGAATATCCCATACGAATCGCTCCGCGAAAAACAGCATGGCAAAGATCAAAACAAAGCCGATAAACAGCCCTGCGCGCCTGCGATAACGCCAAAGCAACGGAGGCAGTCCTCGCGGTGGTCCAAAGGTCAGGCGAATCCCTTCCCGCGCGGCAAATTTTTGGATTTTTTGGGCTGCCGCAAGAGAAACACGAAAGCGAACGGTACCGTCTGCCTCACCGCAAAAAGCATCGATTGTGATACTTTCGCGCAGGCAAAGAGCAAGCAATGCCGCGGAATAGGCGGCACCGCAAGTAACACTTTGCCAACCGATCAAAGAAAAGGATAGATTCATTCACCAGCCTCCTCCGAACGGTCACGCGTACAGTAAAGAAGCGCGTCGATCCGCCCCTCCACCGTTACACATCCGGCTGAAAAACAGGTACAGATCAACCCTTTTCCAACAAGGGAAACCTCACGCCGACCCACACGCAAGCGGATCTCCTCGGGCGAATACCGCAAAATTTTGCGACAGCCGTAAAGCGTTGCCTGCCCCTGCCCACGTAAAACGATCATATCACGTTGCTCCAGAAAGCGTTGCATTCCGTAACGCTCGGTAAATCCTCTTTTCTTTTCCCCACTTTCCTTCCCCACCACATGCTCCTCCTTGCACTTGATTGCCTCTCTTTACGGCATATTTGTTCAATGCGGCGCGTAAATTTCAACTGTAAGCGGTCAAAACACTGCCCTCTGCCGCATCATTTTAATCCTATGCAAAAAGGAGGCTTGGCATGACTTGGGAACAGAACCCGAAACGCTCCAATTTATACGCTAAGAGTCTACCGCGACTGGGGGACGCGCTCTTTGGAGCACTTGCAATCTTTTGCTTTTTGCTTCTTCTTCGAAATACCGACACCGCAATTTCCTTTTTTTCCAAAGGATTGCTCCTTTGCGCGCAGACGGTGATCCCATCGCTCTTTCCTTTTATGATTCTCGCGGAGCTGCTCGCATCCAGCAGCTGGATCTGCCGCCTGCTATCGCGTGCGGCAGCCCCAATCGGGCGATTGGTGGGGCTTTCAAGCATGGGTGCTACCAAGCTTTTGCTCGGCATGATCTGCGGGTTTCCAAATGGGATCCGTACCGCGATCCTCGCCTATCGCAATCAAGAAATATCCAAGCAAGAAGCCGAACGCATAATCGCGCTGGGGTCCAATCCGTCGGCAGCGTTTTTGATCGGAACAGTAGGCGCGGTGCTCTTTCGGGACCGCGGTTTTGGGATCCTGCTTTATGTAAGCCTGATTGCTACAGCACTCTTGATCGGGGCAGTCACCAATCGCTCAAGTGAAAGCCAACCGATCGAGCACCCGATCTCCTCTTTCGTTGCGCATGGCGGAATCGCAAAACGGCTTACAAACGCGGTTTCGGGGGCAGTCAACGGCATTCTGCTCATTTGCGCCTACGTTGTTTTTTTTGGAACGCTTGTGGGTACGGTTGGGCTGATTTTGGGACCGCTTGGGCTCCCCCCGACCTTTACCGCCATGCTTTTTTCCTGCTTTGAGCTCTCAAGCGGGGTTTCTCATGCCGCTATGCTGGAGGATCCGACCGCCGCGCGGATTTTGTGTGCGCTCGCCGTGGGATGGTCGGGACTTTCCGTGCATTGCCAGGCAATTTCCTTTTGCGATGACACCAACCTTTCCCTTCGCCCCTATCTGCGCGTTAAATTGCTGCAATCGCTTTTGATCGGCGGCTTGATTGGAGCTGTGGTGCTTTTAAAAAGGCTGCTCTTATAGCACACAACAAGAAAACGAGACACCGCAACCGATGTCTCGCCTTCAAACATATTATTTTGCGTCATACCAGGACGCGCCCACGTGAACGTCAACCGTAAGAGGCACCGAATAGGAAACGGCATGCTCCATTTCCTGCCGCAAAAGTTCACGTGCCGCCTCGGCACAGGAGCTGTGCGCCTCCAGAATCAACTCGTCGTGAACCTGTAGGATCAAGCGAGCATCGAGACCGCTCTCACGCAGTTTTTGATAAACACGCACCATTGCGAGCTTGATCACGTCGGCGGCAGTTCCCTGAATGGGACTGTTCATGGCAACGCGCTCGCCAAATTTCTTTTGGATCTTATTGGTTCCCGCAAGCTCGGGAATATAACGGCGTCTGCCAAAGAGCGTGGTAACGTAGCCCTTTTCATATGCCTCCTGAATGATCGCCTGCAAGTAGGCATCAATACCGGGATAGCTTGCAAGATAGCGATCGATAAACTCCTGCGCCTGCGCGCGCGAAACACCGAGATCATCGGAAAGCGAGAATGCGCCGATTCCGTAGAGGATACCGAAATTGACTGCTTTCGCGCGTTTTCGCATGTCGGGTGTCACCTCCGAGGGGTCCACACCAAAAACAGTAGCGGCGGTGGAGGTGTGAATATCGGTGCCGCCCAAAAAGGCGTCGATCATATTGCGATCCCCCGAGATATGCGCCAGAAGCCGCAATTCGATCTGCGAATAGTCGGCATCCACGATCACATAATGGGGATCGGAGGGCAGGAAAAAGCGGCGAAGCTCGCGTCCGAGCGGCGTGCGGATCGGAATATTTTGCAGGTTCGGCTCGGTGGACGACAGCCGTCCCGTTGCCGTTCCCGTCTGCTTGAAGTTGGTGTGCACACGGCCGCTTTCATCGGCAACCCGTAAAAGGCCATCCACGTAGGTGCTCTTCAGCTTCATTACTTGACGGTAATCGAGAATATCGTCAATGATCGCGTGATACGGACGCAGTTTGTTTAATACGTCCACGTCTGTGGAATAACCGGTCTTGGTCTTTTTGGAATGTGGGAGACCGAGCGTTTCGAACAGCACCTCGCTGAGCTGCTTGGGCGATTGAATGTTGAACTCGCAACCCGCATGGAAATAAATGCGTGATTCCAGCTCCGCGGCAACGCCCGCAAGCTGATCGCCATAGGCGGCAATGCCCGCGCGGTCGATATAGAAACCGATCCGCTCCATGTCGGCAAGCACCTCGGCAAGCGGCATTTCAAGCTCCTTTAACAGCGATTTTTGCCCGCTTTCCTCCAATCTTTGGTTGATCGGCTCATACAGCCGCAAGAAATACGCAATGCGCGGCAGATCGGTGCGCGAGAGCTCCCCGAGATAGTCCGAAACAAGCGTTGCAAACTCATAATTGCTCTTGTCCGAATGAACAAGATAGGCACCCAGCATCAAATCAAACACGTCGCACGCTCCGAGTGCGGTATACCCTGCCTTGCATAAGGTTTTGTAATCATAGCAGACCAGTGTTTTCCCCGTCAATACAGGAAGAACGCCGTCAAGGGAGGCATCAAGGCAGAATATCTCCGCGCCGCCGGTGAGCAGGATCCCGCGGTCGGTAACATCAATTGCAAGGCAAGAATACGCCGCAAGCCGATCACCGAGCCCTTCTGCCGAAACCGAAACAGGCTGATGCGTTTCGTGGGGAGACGCGGGACTTGAATCGACCTCATTGGGCTGCGTGCCGTCCTCCTTATCCAAGCCAAACCGTTTGATGAACGAGGAAAATTCCAAGCGCAAAAAGAGACGGCGCAGATCCTCGCGGCAGGGTCCGTTGTTTCGGAGATCCGAAAGAGACAGACCGAGCGGAACGCTGCGGCAGATTTCTGCCAATGCCCGCGAAAGGTAGGCACTTTCCTTGCCGCCCTCAAGCTTTGCGCGCATGGAGGGTGTATGCTTTGCCGTGGGCAACGCGGCATAGATGCCATCGAGCGAAGCATATTCGGAAATCAACTTCAGCGCGCCCTTCTCGCCAATTCCGGGCACTCCGGGGATATTATCGGAGCTATCGCCCATAATTGCCTTGACGTCAACAAATTGCGTGGACGAAACACCGTATTTTTCAAAAAAGCGTGCCTCGTCCATGTCAATGGTCTCGGTATTGGTGGCAAGCAGGACGTGCACACGGTCGCTGATGAGTTGGAGCGCGTCACGGTCTCCCGTGAGCAGGTAGGCTTCACAGTCCTCGGCCTCGCAAGAAGCCGCCAGCGTGCCGAGAATATCGTCTGCCTCGTAGCCTTCGAGGGAGAGTACGCGGTAGCCCATGGCTATGAGCAGATCCTTTGCTACGGGAAGCTGTTGCGCCAGCTCCTCGGGCATTGGGCGGCGACCTGCCTTGTACGCGTCGTACATCTTATGGCGGAACGTGGGGGCTTTCAGATCGAACGCCACCGCGCAATAGTCGGGGTTCAGTGCCTCTGCCTGACGGCTGATCATGGTAACCATACCGTAGAGCGCATTGGTGGGAAAGCCGTCCTTCGTGGTCAGCGGACGAATTCCGTAAAAGGCACGGTTGAGAATGCTGTTGCCGTCAACCGCCAGTAATCTCTTTTTCATATCGGACTCCCTCATCAAATTTCTTATTGAATATATTTTACCACATCTTGCCTGAAAAGTCAACGCCGCAGAAATTTTTGTGAGACGGAATATTTTACGGAAAAACTAAAAAAAGTTCCGCCGCCCGATTCGGGCGGCGGCATGTCGTGAAAATGTTGTTACGATCCCGACTTTGACGGAATATCGGCTGCCTCAATTGCAGCCAGAATGTCCTCAGCAAACGCTGCATCAATATAGAGATATTGGTCAATTTCATGATATCTTTCCAAAGGCTCATAGAAGGATAGTTCGCAAACCAATCTGTCATTATGCCAATCTAATTCCACACACCATACAAGGTTGTCATTTTCTTCAAAACGAACCAATAAACCATACGTCGACCAAGTATTGAATTTTTCTTCTATAGCGGAAAGCAACTCATTTCGCTCAAGCATTATTACACCTTCGGTTTTATTTTGATAGGACTCTGAAAAAGATGACAAAAAAACATCCGAATCTGCTTGTGTATATGTTTTTATGATTCCACCTGAAGCAAACAAGCTTTTTCCCAATGGATTTTGTGCCCATTCCTCGTGGTCTTCGATGGTTTGAGGAAAAGGATGTTCTCCAATGTAATAAAAAACGGAAATACTCTTGATCGTCCAATCTCTCATTGGAACAGGGGCATCTTCTCTTTGATATACCCGATACCAATAGCCATCTCCGCCAATGCCACCAGTGTCCCGTTCGGTCACTGCAACAAAATCTTCTTTCGGTGTGTCTTTGATAACCGATAGATAAAAACGATTAGCATTGGAATAATTCTGTTTAGGCTTCGGAGGTCCTAAAAGTTCAATTTCCCATGGCGACGCTTCGATATAGGTAAGCTGAGGATCAAGCATAAAATACCTGTGAAAAAAGTTTTCCTGAAAATCCCAATCAAAATTTTCAGAGGTTAAAGGGTAATCTCGACAGGAACAAAGCGAAAAACACAATAGAATTATGATGAAACATATTACTTTTTTCATAAAACATACCTCCTTAGCTTTTCTAAAGAACATCAAAAATTTGGTAAATCGAAGATGTAAGCATTCTATTAATCTAAATACAGCAAAACAGGAACCAATATTTCTCCCTGCTCATTTTTTTAATACACATCAAGTTGAGCAGATATTTTCTATCGCATAATAAGTTTGTAATGGAATCATATTTTATGTCTCCTTTCTCATTCATTTCATCTTTTTGAAGATGCGATGCAGAAAAGAGAGACGGTCGGCGGACTGTTCGGTGGGCTGTTGCGGTTTTCCGTAAGGCGTGAGTAAGGTGACAAACTTCGGGTTATTGTGCATAATTCCCATTGCCTCTCCGCTGTCAACAAGCCTCTGTTTGGTGGTCACAGCAGGCATGGGAATCGGCTCATCAAATACGTGGTATCGGTCATTCTCTTTACACATCTCCCAAACCGCTTGATGAATAGCATCGATACCGTATAGCTCTTTTGCGCGAACCAAATCCTCTTCGGTGTGAAAAATGAGATAATAATATACTGCATCGCCTTGGATTCTGAAGGAAAACGCTACGTCGGGATATTTTTCTCTCAACCGTTCCTCTACCATCGGTGCATGATCGGTGAAATAGCCGAATCGTGAACGCTTTACGAAATCATAAATCGATACGTCCAAACGAAAAGGAATCTTATCTGTTTCGCGGTACCAAATGAGCGGGGGCTGACCGTGCGTCTCCATGGCGGCGGAAAGCGCATCCCAAACAATGCGGCAAACTTCATCCGAAATTTGAAGCACACTCTCCGAGGAGTGCTCGGAAACAATCCCGTTGCTATTTCCGGCAATTCCGCGTTCCTTAATAAAAACATTGATGTATTCCCGATAAAATTTTATTCCGGAAACAACAATTTCAAAATCGAATTTTCCAGCAAGGTTCTTTTGAAAGGTTTCTCCTATAGGTGTCAGTTGAATATCATTCTCAAAATGCAAAATGAGTTTGGAGTTTGATAACATATTATATTCTTGTCCGTTCATCATGCTATTCCTCAATTACTTAATAAGATAAGGGGCCAAAAAGTGTACCCATTTATTGTTATAGGGCTACCATACTGTAAAATTAAATTATTATATGAACAATAATCGAATATTTGTTTCAATTCTTGTGTAAACTTACGATCCCGACTTTGACGGAATGTCCGCCTCATCGATTGCGTTCAGAATATCAGTGGAAAAGGTCTCGTCAATTTTGAGAAACTGATAAATGGGATTATGATATCTTGTTACAGGCAGATAAAAGATTAGTGCACAACCGATTCCCTCCTTATATTCTACTAACGGTACATACCATACGAGATTATCATTTTCCTCAAAACGAATCAACAAATAACATTGATAAAGGTCGTTGGCAGACCTAAGCACCTCGTTTGCGATTGGTTCCGGATATTTATTGATTCTGTTTTGATAGGACTCCGAAAAAGATGCCAAAAACGCGGGAGAATCTTCCTGCGTATAGGTTTTAATAATTCCGCCGGAGCCAAACAAAGCATTATCCATGGGATGTTGTGCCCTTTCGTCTGCCTTTTTTACATTTGTAAATCCCGGGGTGCTATAGAAAACAGAAATGCTTTTAATCGTCCAATCCCGCATAGGAACAGGTGCAGAATCGGATTGATATACTCGATAAGTACACTGATCTATCCCCCCCATCATACTCGTCTCCTGATTCCGCTCGGTAACCGCAAGAAAATCCTCTTTCGGAGTACTGTCTATGACAGATATGTAAAACCGATCAGGATCATCATATTCCGTATGAGGTTCCAAATTTCCCCGTATCTCGATCTCCAAAGGAGCCGAATTTGTATATATAAGTTGGGGATCTGCCATGTAATATGTATTAAAAAAACTCTCCCGAAAATCTAAGTCAAAATTTTCAGAGGTCAAAGGGTAATCCCGCCTATCCCACAGCAATGAACAAGAAGAAAAGCAGAACATAATCGCAAATATGAAACATATCATTTTTTTCATAAAACATACCTCCTTAGCTTTTCTAAAGAACATCAAAAATTTGGCAAATCGAAGATGTAAGCATTCTATTAATCTAAATACAGCAAAACAGGAACCACTATTTCTTCTTGCTCAGATTTCAGATATACATCGAGCTGCACTGCTAAACGAACCTTCCCAAAATCGCAAACCAAAGTACGTTGTTTTACCGTATAGGAAACCACTTCGTATGCCGATGAGAAGATACCGCCCATATAAAGAGATATATCTTCATCAACCTGCTGTAAATCAACCTCGCACGCCGACCAATCTACACTATACTGGTCATTGTCGATTGCAGTAAGATTACCTTTTTCGTCTGTCCTTACTGTAATACAATTTGTCGTTCTGACCCCCTTTTCGTAAATCCGATACTCTACACTATAGCCTGTAACGCTTTCATACTGACTTGGAGAATCGTAGAACCCTTCTTTTTCTTCCATCCATGCGGCACGAGGCTTAGATACTAAAATTGTCGTGGAAATATTGCATTGGTAGCCTTCCAAATTGATAGATGGGAGAAATTTTTCTATCTGTTCTTTTATAAATTTTAAAAATGATTCCTCGGTCAGCTCTCCTTGAAAAAGCTCCAAAGGAATATCACTATCCCATGTTGAATATCTAAAATTTTTCGCGTCTTGGATAATGTACCATGACTCGATTTCGGGATGAATATACTCATCGGTTATTCTATAGATTTCCCCATTATAATACGTAATCTTTTTTTGGGAATGTTTCCAGTTTTCAAATTGAGCATTTCCAATTTGGATCAAAGGAACCGTTTCAGGGGTCTCATACTCGATAATTTCCTCTTTGGCTTTGTCATTGCCGGTAAAGTCTCCGTTTCCTCCTCCCAGAAAAATGCCTTCCAAGCCCTCGGAAGAGTCCCTATATACCGAATACTTTCCATCTTCGCCTATTTTTAGCGGTTCGTAAAGAGGATCATATTCCGGCTGAGTTTCCTGATCCGGTCCACTCGGAGTCTGTGAACATGAAGTAAAAAGTATGGCCAATAGCAGAACAAAAATCGTCATATATTTTTTCATAATAGAATGGCCCCCTTTCATTCTGTAAATTTCGCAGTTTCGTTTCCGGCAACATACCATGTTGGCGTACCTAGATCACGAGTAACATTATTATCAGCCCATTCGTAAATAGACTCTGTTGCATCATCTCCTGCCTCTTGAATGGTTTTTCCATGCGCGAGGGCGGGGGTACAAGATCGTCACGCTGTTACCGATGTTGCCTTCCTTGGCTTATTCACCACGCAAAAGCGCATTATATTGCGCCTCGGTTACTTGAAACATGGTGCTATATTGAGATATCGACTGTGCAATGGAAGCAAAGGGACTCGGATACCACGTAACCGTCAAGGTGATAAAATATGCATCCGTGTCGCCTGTTTGAAGGGCGGGTGCCTGAAGGAAAACGACGTCAAGACCATAGTGAACGCCATAATACTGTGCGAAATCGAATTGCCAGCAACGTATACCCAAGGGGGAGATAAATGCTTCGGTTGGGTTACCGTTTATAACCGTTTCCACCTTTACGGGATTGCTGAAAATCCCCGCGTTTTCTATCAAAACGTCTGCGTTTATCGGCGTTTTATCCATATCGGTTTTATAAAGGAACGGCGAGACGATCGCCTGATAAGAGGCATAAAAGCCGCTCGTGATCGATTCAGCTTCTCCCAATTCTCCTGCCACGAAGGAGTCCCAAAATTTTTTCAAATTGGCATCCCATTCAGAGGGGGTAATTACAATACTTCCGTCGGGGAGCACATCGGTTTTCCCCTCCCCCTCGGAGCCACTGTCCGAATCGGAGGAGTCTGTGGGCGGCACGTCGGGTTGCTCACAGGACACAAACGTGCAGAGCAAAATCGACAAAGCCAAGAGCAAGATCATAATTTTTTTCATAGTAATCGTTCTCCTTTTTCAGAATGTTTGGAAATACGTCTTGAGGAAACACTTCAGCGTGTTCTCTCGGTTCTTTTTCAGTCCATTATGCGCCCTTGCCCATCGGATCTGCCCCCTTTCCTTTTCGGGGACTCGTAAAAACCACTTTTCCCCCTCTATTTATATATAACCTCGAAATTACAAGAATCTTACAAGTTTTTTTCAGAAAAAATGCAATTTCAGCGTTATATACAAATAAAAGCGCTTGCTTTTGGTTATATAATCACAAACAAAATGCCATTGTCCGAGCACAGGGGGTGGCGCCCTGTGTCCTCTGACAAGCTATCTTTCTGCATTGAGGTCACTTTTAAATAAAAATCGCGTCCGTCTCCGGGGCATAGGTAGCCCTCATCCGACGGACGCGTTTGTTGTCTGCTATTTTGTCTCTGTACCACACTGCCGTACAGAATCCGCGGCAACGTCCTTGTATCGGTCCGGTTGTCGGGCTTGTTGGTAGATTTTGGGGAAATGCTTTTGCTTTCGTCTCTATTATACCATACTTTTCCTCTCATTGCAAGTGTTTTGCAAAAAAAAGAAGGGCATCTCAAATGAAACATTTGAGATTACCCCTGGGAGATGGAGTTGTTAAAGATCTTCTTCCTCGTCATCGGATTTCTCAACGGTGAAATCATCCTTCGATGCGCCGCACAACGGACAAACCCAATCCTCGGGCAGATCCTCAAAATCGGTGTTCTCCTCAATATTGTTGTCGGGGTCGCCTGCTTTCGGATTGTACTCGTAGCCGCAAAGCTCGCAAACATGAATCAGCATACTGCGTTCTTCTCCTTTTTCTCATATGTAAATGTCTCTAATATCATATAATATCTTTGGTAAATTGTCAATATTCGTTTTGCATGTTTTTTTTTACAGTTTTCGCTTTTGTTTTTTGCTTGTTGCATAGTTTTTTCCAAATAAAGTTAATTTTTTCAAAAAAAAGGAGGCTTACGGGTTATTTGAGACATTTTTTTCATAAAATGAAAAGGACATTTGTGCGAAAGGAGCGTTTGGATTGAAAAAAAGAGCAAAAGAGATTTTTTGGAACGCGTTGCTCTTAACCGCCGCTGCCCTACTGATGCGAACGGTTGGGGTAAGCTTTCAGATCTATATTTCCAACCGCGTGGGAGCCGAGGCAATGGGACTTTTCTCATTGATGACGGGGGTTTACGGCTTTTCCCTCACGCTTGCAACCGCCGGAATCAATCTCGGCGTTACCCGTGTGGTGAGCGAGGCGATCGGTGCGGGAGAACAAAACTGCGTGGGTGCCGCAATGCGCCGTGCGCTCCTTTATGCTCTATCGGTGGGGCTGGCGGTCTCCCTGCTTCTCGCGGGGTTTGCACGTCCGATCGGTGTGCATTGGCTCCACGATGCACGTACGGTGCGCTCCCTGCGGCTTTTTGCCATCTCGCTTCCGCTCATCGCGCTCTCCTCCTCCATCGGCGGATATTTTACAGCCGTTCGACGCACCTATAAGAACGCGGCGGTGCAGGTAAGTGAGCAGGCGGTAAAGATCTTTTCCACCATGCTCCTGCTCTCGCGTGCCATTGACGGCGGCATTGAAATGACCTGCTGCGCGCTCGTTCTCGGCGGCACACTGGCAGAGATCTTTTCGTCCATGATGGAGGGGGTGCTCTATTTTTTCGACCGCCGCCGTTATCATTCCGAAAAAAATGACAACAAGGCAATCGAGCGGGAAATGGGGCGGCGGCTTTTGAAGATCTCGCTTCCGATCGCATGTACCGCCGCGATCCGCTCGGGGCTTGTTACGCTTCAGCACATTCTCATACCGGCGGGTCTGCGCGCAAATGGAAAAACGCACGGCGCCGCATTGGTCGCCTATGGAAGCATACACGGAATGGCAATGCCGATCCTGCTCTACCCCGCCGCTTTGATCGGCTCCTTTTCAGGTCTTCTGATCCCCGAGCTCGCCGAATGCCGTGTAAAGCAAAGTGAACGGCGCATCCGTTACATCATCTCCCGCGTTTGGTGGCTGGCGCTGCTTTTTTCGATTGGAACGGCAGGGATCCTGATCTGCTTTTCAGACGAAATCGGAACCGCGCTCTATCCCAACACCGCAACGGGACAGTATCTCCGCCTGCTCGCGCCGCTTATTCCGATCATGTACGTGGATACCGCTACCGACGCGATGATGAAAGGCTTGGGAGAGCAGGTTTATTCCATGAACATCAATATTGCGGATGCCTTGATCTCGGTCATTCTCGCGTGGATTCTCATTCCCGAATTTGGAATCAACGGCTATCTGATCACCATTTATTTTTCGGAAATATTCAACACAGTGCTCAGCATCACGCACCTGCTCTCCATTGCCGCCCCTCGCGTTCGCCTATTCAAATGGATCTACAAGCCGCTCCTTTGCATTGTGGCGGCAACGGCTTTCGTTCGCGCGTTTCTGATGCATATTCCTCTTCCCGCTATGCCAACCGCACTGACCGTGATTCTGCATTGCGCGGCAGTCCTTGCGCTCTATCTGATCCTGCTTCGCCTGTGCGGGGCGATCAACAAGGAGGACATGGCATGGTTTTCCACGCTTTTTCAGCGGAGCGACAAAGCAAAAACCGAACTGTCAGAACGTGCCTTATAAAAAGAGACGACGGAATTGCTTTCCTCGCAACGCATGGGCAAGCGTTGGCTGCAAAAGTGTAAAATCGGCAACCAAGGAGTGCGGTTTTTTTTCGGGGTCGTCCTGATGCATGGGAACAAAATATACCTGTTTTCGTGACAGCAACGTTGCAATGTTGCGAAGGTTTGCCGAGAGCGCGTCATTGGACGCCAGAGAGATGACCAATGGGCGGTCGCTTCGTAAATGCGCCTTCGTTGCCATACAAACGGCAGTATCGGTGATCCCGTTTGCGATCTTTGCAAGCGTATTGCCCGTGCAGGGAGAAAGGATCAGCGCCTCAAGCGGCAGCTCGGGTCCAAGCGGCTCTGCATCTACAACCGTGTGGATCACAGCACGGCGGCAAAGATTCTCCACACGGGCTCGAATCGCTTCTGCCGTTCCAAACCGTGTGTCGGTATTCCAAACCGTTTCACTCATAATCGGCTGTACTTCATATCCGCTCTCCAACAACCGCTCCAGCTCGACGATCGCCTTGGCATGCGTGCAAAACGAGCCGCAAAATGCATATCCGATCATGCTCTGTCATCTCCTTCCTTTCGTTCCGGTATAACGGCATATTCCGCAAGAATCAAGCGCACCGTATCGGCAAGGATCTCCCCCGCACTTTCGGGTGCGCATTTCCCCGGGAGCGCGGTTGCCCAAACCGTACGCAATCCCAAAGCCTGTGCCGCCGCACGGTCAATGCCGCCGGGTGCCGACGCGAGATCGATCAAAAGACAGTTTCGGGGAAGCATCTCCAAAACCGCTCGCGTAAAGATCCATTGCGGTACGGTGTTGAAAATAACGCGCAGATCAGGTGCGATCGATTCGGGAACCGATCCGCCGCCCCTGCAAACAATCCTCTTGACGCGGTGGTGATGCAGCTCCGCCAGGGCAAGCTGCTCTTGTCGCCGTGCGTAAACGGTAACGTCCGCCCCCAAAGCCCATAACCGCTCCCCCAACAGCGCGCCGATACGCCCATAGCCGATCACCGCCGCGGAGACTCCGTCAATTGTAACGGGAAGCTCCCGCATGGCAATCTCGATCGCCCCCTCAACGGTGGGAAGTGCGTTTTTCAGTTGCAGGACCTCAGAATGAAAATAGTCCACCGTTTCGATGCCCTTTTGCTCGGCAATACTCTGCACTGCCTCGCTCAATTTTCCCCCCAATAAAAGCCGCCCCGAAATTGCATCCAACAGAGTGGTCATGCGCAGAAAAAGATCGGGGCATTGCAACGGACAATGCACGCGCACACCGTCGGCACTTGCGGGCAATGGGAGAATGACAACACCCGCGTCTTCAATTGCCTCTGTCCACTCCTCGCACAGTGTTCCCGATCCAATGCGATCCGCACACGCGCCAAGTCCCCACACCTTCACGTGATACCCGCATGCCGCAAGCGCTCGCGCCATCGCGATCTGCCTTTCATCTCCGCCTAAAACGGCAATCCCGACCCGTTCCTTCATGCTGTTTCCTCCTCTGACGAAGGGGATTTTCCCCTTACGCTATCAGCATATGCGCCCTCACGCATTTTGCAACAGAGAAAAACGACACAAAAAGGGGGTGAGTCAAATGCAAAAATGCATTTGGTACTCACCCCCGACGTTTTTGCTTTGCGGCTAAACACCGCAATTTTCGACTGCTTTGCAGTCGAA
>SVTW01000041.1 GCA_015063585.1 Oscillospiraceae bacterium | reverse complement strand
CGGAATTTGCGGTTGGGGCTGATTCATTCAGCGCAGAACAAAAGCCACAAAAAGAATTGAATCAGAAAGGCCGCTTTTTCCATCAAAAACGTGGTGGAGAAAGCGGCTTTTCGGTAGAAATCCTTACGGATTTCCGCTTGTTTGATTTTATTGTGTGCTTTTTAGCCGCGCTTTTGTCCTCTGGCGTACTTTTGTACGCCGACGAGGACAAAAGCACGACTTCTGCATCTTAATGAATCAGCCCCAATTGCGGTGTTTAGCCGCAAAGCAAAAACGTCGGGGGTGAGTACCAAATGCATTTTTGCATTTGACTCACCCCCTTTTTGCATACTCAAAAGCGCCGTTTTGCGAGCATACAGCAAAAAAAACGATTTGTAAACAAGAATTTACAAAGAGTTGATAAATACTTATTGTTTGCGTGATATACTGTCAATGATGAAAAGAGGAGGGTGCAGAATGAAGGCTTGGTTTCAAAAAATCGGGGCGCGTATGGCACGCTTTATGTACGGGCGCTACGGAGATGACGCGCTCAATCGCGTTTTACTGTTTGCGGCGTTGCTGTTTTTGTTGATCGGCTATTTCCCGCATATGTGGATCTTTACGCTCCTGTCTGTGGCTTTGCTTGCGTGGTCTATGGTTCGGTGCTATTCACGCAACATTCCCAAACGCCAACGCGAGCTGCAGGCGTGGTTGCGTTTTTGGGGGCGGATTCGCGGCTTTTTCTCGCTCACGCGCAGTAAATGGCGTGACCGTAAAACACACCGCTATTTCAAATGTTCCAAATGCCGCGCGGTATTGCGAGTGCCGCGTGGAAAGGGTATGATTGATATTACCTGCCCGCGATGCGGCGCGGTGACCGTCAAGAAAAGCTGAGAATGAAGCGTCTGCTGTAAAGAAAGCTCTGTCTTTACAGCAGACGCTTTTTATTTTACGGGGCCGATCAAGGCATATCTTTTATATAGTCCTCCAACTCGCTCTTGATCACCGCCACCTGCGGTCCGTACACGATTTGAATTCCCGTACCCTTTCGGATCACCCCTGCCGCACCGCTTGCCTTCAGATCCGCGTCCTTTACAAGGGCGGGATCCTTTACGCTCACGCGCAAGCGCGTCGCGCAACAGTCGAGCGATACGATATTATCCTTGCCGCCAAGCCCTGTCAGGATCTGTTCAGAGATCGCGTCCGCCGTACCTGCCTTTGCGTTTCCTTCTTTTTTGGCGTTATAATCGGCACGGGTATAAAGCTTGGTTTCTTCGCTGTCGTCCTCGCGTCCGGGCGTCATATAGTTGAATCTGCGGATCATAAAGCGGAAGAGCAGGAAATAGATCACGAAATAGAATGCGCCAACGATCGGGATCATGATCCAATTGGTTTTTGCGTTGCCCTGCAAAATTCCAAAGAGAAAGAGGTCGATAAGTCCGCCCGAAAAGGTCATTCCCACGCCAACGTTCAAAAGATGCATGAGCATATAGGCAAGTCCTGCGAGGATCGAGTGGATCACGTACAGGATCGGCGCGACAAAAAGAAAGGTAAACTCAATGGGCTCTGTAATACCGGTCAGTACAGAGGTCAGCGCGGCGGAAAGAAGAAGACCACCCGCAACCTTTTTCTTGGTGCTTTTCGCACAGGTATACATTGCAAGCGCGGCACCGGGCAGACCAAAGATCATCAGCGGGAATTTTCCGCTCATAAAGCGGCAGGCTTCCACCGAGAAGCGCGTGGTGTTGGGCGAGGCAAGCTCGGCAAAAAAGATATTCTGCGCGCCGTAAACAAGCGTGCCGTCGATCATGGCAGAGCCGCCCACGCCGGTTTGCCAGAAGGGCAGATAAAAGACGTGGTGCAAGCCGAACGGAATCAGAATACGTTCAATAAAGCCGTAGATCAGCGTCCCTGCATATCCCGAGCGCAAAACAAGGTCACCGAGCGCGTAAATGCCGCTCTGCACGTAGGGCCAGATAAAGAACATCAGTACGCCAACGAGAATATAAACCGCTGTGGAAATGATGGGAACGAAGCGGCTTCCGCCGAAAAAGGAGATTACGTTGGGCAAACGGATTTTATAGAAGCGGTTGGTCAGTGCCGCCACACCGAGTCCGACGATGATACCGCCGAACACACCCATTTGAAGCGATTGAATTCCAACCACGTTGGCAACCGTACCCTCTTGCATTGCGCCGGGCGCAAGCATGCCGCTGATGGCGAGAAGAGAATTGATGGTTTTATGCATGACAAAAAAGGCGATTGCCGCCGAGAGCGTGGCGGTGCCTTTTTCATTTTCCGCCATGCCGAGCGCAACGCCCATTGCGAAAATGATTGGCAGGTTATCAAAAATGATAGAGCCGACCGAAGCCAAAACCGAGAAAATTGAATAAAGAATCGTACCGGGACCCATCCAAGAGAGCAGATTATATGCCTCAAGGGTGGTGGTGTTGGTTAAGGAAGAACCGATGCCGAGCAAAAGTCCGGCGATCGGAAGCAATGCGATCGGAAGCATGAAGGCGCGTCCGACACGCTGTAAAACGCTGAAAACAGCCGATTGTTTTTTTTCTTTGAGAACGGCTTGGGACATGATTCCCGTTAACTCCTTT
This sequence comes from Oscillospiraceae bacterium, assembly GCA_015063585.1. Lineage (GTDB taxonomy): Bacteria > Bacillota > Clostridia > Oscillospirales > CAG-272 > UMGS1865. The sequence goes on along the minus strand of SVTW01000041.1, from coordinate 18,627 downwards.
CTGTGGGGTGTTTTTTATTTTTTAACAAGGCGGTAATCTAACACGGCATCCTCACCGCCGATCATGTTGCCGATTCGCGTCTTTTTAATAAAAACGGCATCGGAATTGCTGATGAGAACAGGGATCACCGTTGGAAAATTTCCACCGCGTAAAATGTTCAGATCTACACGCGCAAGCACGTCGCCTGCCTGAACACGGTCGCCCGCCGTTACCATGGGGAGAAAGCCCTCTCCCTTCAGCTCCACCGTGTCAATTCCGATATGAACCAAAAGATCCAGCCCATCATCGGTTTGAATGGTGTAGGCATGCTTGCTGTCGGAAACGCTTTCCACGCAGCCCGAGGCGGGAGCATAAACGGTGCCGTCGGATGGGATAATGGCAAAACCAACCCCAAGCATTCCCGACGCGAAGGCATCGTCGGGGACCTCTGCCAGCTCAATCGCCCTTCCGTTTGCCACGGCAAGGAGGACGGATTCTTTTTTTTGAAATAACATTTATTGATCTCTCCAATCTTTTATTTACATTCGCTAACCTTACCGCGCAAGCCGAGCAAATAGGGCACCGAAACCGAAAGTTCGTCGATGCGCATATCGGCAAACTGTTGCGTCAATAGCAGATCTGCCGCCATTTCTCCGCAAATTCCGATCCAGCCTCCCGTATGATGAATGGCGTCTGCTGCCTTTTTGATCAACCGCAGGATCGGTTCACGGTTTTCCTCGCAGAGCTTTGCGAGCGCGGGATTTTGGCGGTCCGCCGCTAAGGTGTACTGTGTCAGATCATTCGTTCCAACCGAAAAGAAATCCACCTCCTGCGCAAGCTCCTCGCTCATCAATGCCGCGGCAGGGGTCTCGATCATGATCCCAAGCTCCAGCTCTTTTTCAAAGCGCACGCCCTCTCTCAAAAGCTCCTCTTTGCATTCCTCAAGGAGACGCTTGCTTTGCCGAACCTCGTCAACCGAAACGATCATCGGCAGCATAATGGAAAGTCTGCCGAAGGAAGCCGCGCGCAGGATCGCGCGAAGCTGTGTTTTAAAGAGGGGTTCACGGGCAAGGCAGATGCGAATGGCACGAAAGCCGAGCGCGGGATTTTCTTCCTCGGGAAGCCCGAAATAGGGGATCCTTTTGTCAGCACCAATGTCAAGCGTCCGAATAACCGTCCGTTTTCCCTGCATGCGAACGGCAATGTCGCTGTAGGCTTTGAAAAGACGCTCCTCCGACGGATAATCCGAGGAACCGAGATAGAGAAACTCGCTACGCAAGAGCCCGATTCCGTCCGCGCCGTTCGAAAGCGCCGCCGAGACCTCGCTTCCGTCGCCGATGTTGGCATAAATAAGCATGTGATGTCCGCTCCTTGTAACCGCCGGCTTGTTCATCAATCCGCGCAGATAGCGGTCGTGCTCCTGCGCAATGCGGTCATCGAGCCTTTGCTTTTCGAAAAAGAGCGATTTTTCCTCATCTGTGGGGGATACGGTCAAGGAACCCTCGGCGGCATCCAGCAGGGCATAGGCACCGTCATATTCTTCGTCTATCCTGCCAACGCCGACCAACGCGGGAATCCCCATGGCGCGTGCGAGAATTGCCGTATGAGAATTCGGGGTTCCGCGAAACGTGATAAAACCGAGGATCTGATTCTTTTCGAGCATCACGGTTTCGGAGGGGGACAGATCGTCAGCAACCAGCAAAAAGGGTTCGTCGGAGCTTGAAACGGTTGTTTTGGACCCTCCCGCGAGCGCGCGCTGTAATTGATGCTCCAAATCGCGCAGATCCGCAGCACGAGCCGAAAGATAGGGGTCCTGAAGCGCTCCCAGCATATTCGCAAAACGGTCGGTTGCCGCCGTCAAAGCCCGTTCGGCACAGGCACCGCCATGGAGCTCCTCTTTGATCGCGTCCAGAAAATCCTGATCCTCAAGGAGCATTCCGTGAATTTGAAAAATCTCTGCCGATTCTGCACCGGCAGTCGCCTCGGCACGTTGATAGAGGAGGGTGAGATTGTCCGCGGTTGTGCGAAGCGCGATCTCCAACCGGTTCCATTCCGCCTGTGGATCAGCATCCTGCGAGTCTGTGACCGCGTGTCGATCCTCGCTGATTCGCTGAAAGAAGCGAAGCCGACCCGCCTGCCTTCCCGAACTGATTCCGGTTCCGCGGAAAATGCGGGATTCTTGCATGCTTTTTTTCATTTAGCTTTCCTCCACAGAGGGCTGAAAGCGATTTTTGCAGAAGTTCTCTAATGCCACAGCGGCGGCATTTTCGTCCTCGCCCTCCACGCAAAACAGGAGCTCGGTTCCAAACACCGCTCCTAAGCTCATCAGCGACAGCAGACGCTTTGCATCCGCCTCTTTTTGCGCGGCTTTTACGCGGATGTTTGATTGAAATTGCTTTGCGAAATTAGCAAGTTGTCCGGCAGGGCGTGCGTGCAGTCCGTTTTGATCTTCTATCCGATAGGTAAACTGTTTCATTGCGAAAAAATCCCTTTGCTTTCAATTTTGTGGTTGCTACTATTTTTGCATGCTTTTCGCGTCATTATGCAAAAAATAAAAAACATGTGACGCAATTCGTTCAAAAAAGTTCAATAAAAAATGCATTCAAAAGACCTCTTGGATCGGAAATCTTTCAAACGCATCGGCATTCTTTATAAAAGATAAAAAAAGAAAGCAAGGAACCCACATGAGCAGGTATTCTTGCTTTCGTTTCTATATAAGAACTTAGTTGATTCGGTGCATGGGAATAAAATCGGAATAGGTGACTTCCTCAATATCAGCACCAAGGCTTTGCAGTTTTCCAACGATATCCACGTAACCGCGCTTGATATATTGGATTCCGCTGATCTCGGTAACCCCCTCCGCCGCAAGACCTGCCACCACCATTGCCGCGCCCGCGCGCAGGTCAACGGCCTCCACAGGCGCACCGGACAAACGCTCCACACCCATGAAGGTAGCGGTATGACTGTCCAATCGGATCGACGCGCCCATTTTCCGTAGCTCATCTACGTAGCGGAAGCGGTTTTCCCAAATGCCTTCCTGAATACAGCTCACACCGTCCGCAAGGCAAAGCAAGGGCGCGAATTGTGGGTGCATGTCGGTTGGAAATCCGGGATAGGGAAGGGTTTTAATATTTACGTTTTTCAAAAGCGTGTCTGTGCCGCGCACAATCACGTAGTCGTCGCCTTCTTCAACGTCCACACCCATTTCGCAAAGCTTGGCGGTAATGCTTTCCACGTGCTTGGGGATCACCGAGTCTATCTGCAGGCACCCACCCGTTATAGCGGCGGCAACCATGTAAGTTCCTGCCTCGATCATATCGGGAATGATCGTATAGGTGCAAGCGTGTAGCTCCTCCACACCGCGAATTTTGATCACCGACGTACCCGCTCCGGTAATATTCGCGCCGCAGGAGTTGAGAAAGTTTGCAAGGTCAACGATATGAGGCTCACGCGCCGCGTTGTCGATCACGGTCAAGCCGTCTGCCAACACAGCCGCAAGCATTACGTTTACGGTGGCACCTACCGAGGCAACGTCAAAATAGACCGAACCGCCGTGCAATCCATCGGGTGCATCCAGATAAATATAGCCGCCGTCACGCGTTTCAAAGGCACCCAAGACCTCAAAGCCCTTCATATGCTGATCGAGCGGACGCGATCCGAAATTACAACCGCCGGGAGAGCCGACACTTGCTTTTCCAAATCTTCCAAGCTCGGCACCCAAAAGATAGGTAGAGCCGCGCAGTTTGTTTACCAGCTCATAGGGCGAGGTGCCCTGTTGAAGACCTGCTGTATCAATATGAACCGTGTTTCTTTTGCGGAAGGATACCTTTGCGCCCATTTGCTGGAGAATTTCAAGCGAGATCGCAATATCATCGACCTCGGGGATATTTTCCAACACGCAAACACCGCGCACAAGCACCGTTGCAAAAAGGATCGGGAGAGCCGCGTTTTTCATGCCGCTGATCGAGATCCTGCCACACAGGGGATTTCCGCCCCGTATGATGATTTTACTTGCCATACGAAATCACGAACGCGCCAAGCGCGAACCCACTCCTTCAAGAATTTGCCGATCCCACCTTGTCGGCGGAAGGCATTTTTTGCCACCATAGTATATTATAAATATATTATAACATATAGTGTGCGAAAAGAAAAGCCCTCTTTCCATTTTTTTTGAAATTTTTTGTCATTTTTTGGAGAAAATTTTTCGCAAAAAGTGAATTCCTGCTATCAGCATATGCAAGCGTGAAGCTGCTTGTGATCTCAGTCAAATTGCGGGCGGTAATAAGCTACCGCGAGATCAACCACCATATTATAGCTCTTGCTGCCCGCAGGAGCGCCTTGGCTTTGCAGATAGGAATGATTGATCGAGTTGCTTACGTTTGCAACCACGTTTTTGCGGTATTTTTCGAAAAAGCGGCTGTACGCGCTTTCCTCTGCCCGAACGTCATAGGGGAGTGCCGAGTAGCTTTGCGAATAGAGGCTTTTGTCGGCGGAGCGCAGAGCAGAGATCACGTATTCATAAACGCTCAAACATGCGCTGTATCGGATATAGGGGTCCTCGGATTCCATGCACACGAGGAACGCCACAAAGTTGGCTTCATCCTCTCGCGCGATGCCGCGCTGATGGGCAAGCTCGTGCGCGGCGGTGTAGGGAACGGTATAATCGGGAAAATTGACGTTGATATTCGCCTCGCCTGTGAAAAACGTGTAAATTCCGGTGATATGCGTGTAGGAGAGCGGCTCGCTGAGCATGATCGGCTTGACACGGCTGTAGAAATTATCAATGAAGGAATATTTCTCGGAGAGGCTATCGTAGGCATCGAGAAGCTTGGCGTTCATTTCATCGATCGAATAGGGCATCACCGATTCGCCACTTGGTAGAAAGGTGATCGCAGGGGAAAGCTCCCGTAGCTCGTCGGCAAGGAGTTCGGCGGTTTGATAGAGGTCATTCGCACTGCTTTTTTCGCGTTCGAGTCCAAGCTTTTTATCAAGCGTAGAGGCATAATATCCGGCGGCAAAATTCCAAACGAAAAGGATTCCAACCACGCAAAGTCCCGACAGCAGGATGCCAACGTAGGTCAGCGCATCACGGTTGGAGTTGCAAAAATGCTTCCAACCGATCACGGAAAGCAGGACGATGATCGGGATGATCAAGAAAAACAGCAGTTCTGCACCCGAGAAGGGAAACCAACAGCTGATCCAAGCCATGAGGCGGCGTCCGATGTTGGAAATATTGCTGTTGAACCAATCGGCAAAGGTGGGGCTTTGCGTAAAAGCAAAATAGAGAATGGCGCTGATAAGTGTAAGAATATAGATCACAATCGAGATGAGGGGAAGCTTTTTGGAAGCGGTTGAGGTATTTTGTGAAGCCATAAAAGATGCCTTTCCGTTTAGAGTGTGATATTCGGGAATAAATATGCGATCAGATCCGTGAGATCTGCCGGAAGCGGAGCGGTAAGCGACACCGTTTCGTTGGTTTTGGGGTGCGGGAAGCTCAGCCTATGCGCGTGTAGTGCATGTCTTGCGATCCGCGTGTCGGGGGTCCCGTAGAGGTCGTCGCCCGTAATGGGGTGACCGATCGACGCGAAATGCACACGTAGCTGGTGCGTGCGTCCCGTGATAGGAGAGGCTTGTACGAGGGTGTGTCCTTGTCCCACGGCAAGCACGCGATATTCGGTCAGCGAGGGCGAGGCATCGAGGGCGTCGGGCGCGCAGACCTCACGTAAAATAATGCTTTCCGCAGTGCGGTGAAGGCAGGCATCGATCCGCCCTTCACGCTGCGTCATTTCACCGTCCAGCACGGCAAGGTACTGTTTTCGGATCTCGCCTTTTTGCATGGATTTTGTCAGCGTTGCCGCGGTGGGGCGGTTCCGCGCGATCAGGAGCAGACCGCTGGTATTGCGGTCGAGCCGATTGATGGGGCGGAAAACAAAGGGCGTACCGCTTTGCGCATAGCGGAAGGCAAGCGCATTCGCAACCGTATCGTTGTAATGATCGCAGGAGGGGTGTGTGGGCATATCCGCAGGCTTGGCAGGAACAACCAGGTCGGGGTCCTCATAGAGAATTTCAATGGGGAGCTCGATCGGCAGAATCGGAGCCGACTCGGTATCCTCAAGTGCCAAAGAGAGCAAGTCTCCCGTGCGGAGCAGATAGCGGACGGTTTTTGGTTCTCCGTTGACCGCTATTCCGTTTGGTAAAAATTTAATATGCTTGATCATTTTGGAGGAGAGCGCGAGGGAACGTGTCAGATAGGTTCGCAACAGCATTCCGTTGCAATCTTCCGGGATCCGAATTTCCATAGCGTCCTCTCCTTTCTTTTGTCAATGTCAATATTATATCACGTTTTAAGGGACATTACAAGAAAATTTTGCGATGGATTTGAAATAATTATGAATTGTTTTGGATACCCCTTGCGAAAAAAATCATTTTGTGGTAAAATAAAGGCAATGAACAAAAGGAGTGTAGAAAATGCACAAACGAATTTTGGTGTCGGTGCTTGCCGTGCTCCTGCTTTGCGGGATGCTGAGTGCCTGCGGTTCCAAGGATAAAACACCTGCCTACTCGGATGTGGAGATTGAGTCGGTTGAGCCGATCCCGCAGAAGGAACAGCTTGATTATACACAGGATTTGGAGCAAGTCGCAAGGATCGCCTCGTTGCGCGCGACGTTTACCGAGCTTGCCGAAACCCCCGCCGCAGATTTTTGGATGCGTGCTGAAAATGGCGGGCTGACCGTAGTGGGATACCTCGGGGCTTCCGAAACGGTTCGCGTGCCTGCTGCGGTGAACGGCGTTCCCGTAAAGGCAATTGCCGATGAGGCTTTTTCGGATAACGAAAAGCTGAAAGCCCTTTATTTGCCCGATAGCATCGTATCCATTGGAGCGTCGATTCTGCGCGAATGCACTGCCCTGACCGCGCTCCGCACGCCGATCCTCGGCGCAACTCCCGATTCCACGCAATACCTCGGATACCTGTTCGGTGCCGATTCCTATGTGAACAATCCGCGCGATATCCCTGCCAAGCTCGTTTATCTGGAAATTGGCGGGAACGCAAAAAAGCTTGCCGATTACGCGTTGTTTGAATGCAATGACCTGCTTTGCATCACGTTGCCCGAAAGCATGACCGAGATCGGCGTCTATTCGCTCTATGCCTGCACGCGTCTGATGGCACTCAATACCGAGCATCTGACCGCGCTCTCGGCAAATGCTTTGGACGGTTGCGCAGCACTGACCCGTCTTGATTTCGGTGCGGACATGACCACCTTCGGGCTGGGCTGTTTGGAGGGCTGCGACTCCTTGCGGCAGTTAACGCTCCCCTTTGTAGGGCAGAGCAAGACCGAAAATACCTATCTCGGCTATCTGTTCGGTGCCGAGCTCCCCGAATATTCCAAGGGATTTTATCCGAAAAAGCTCGTGAACGTGATTCTGCTTGAGGGCGTGACAACGCTTGACCGCTATGCCTTTTTCCAATGTGAATCGCTGACCTCTATCAAGCTTCCAACCACACTGACCCAAATCGGTGTCCGTGCGTTTGAAGGATGCGTGCGCTTGGAAACCGTTATGCTCCCCGCCGCCTTGTCCGAGATCGGTGCATCGGCTTTTTACCGTTGCCTGAGTCTTTCGAGTGTCGATTTTGCCGAGAACTCCAACCTGCAAGTGCTCGGTATCAACTGCTTCTATGCCTGCTATGCGCTTCGCAAGATCGAGTTGCCCGCAACGCTATCCGAGCTTCCCGCATCCTGCTTTGCCGACTGTGCCAGCCTTCGTGAGATCGATCTTGGCGGTGTTGCGCGCATTGGAAAAAATGCCTTTCATCGGTGCAAAGCACTCGGGCTCGTTCGCGCGAAGGGGACTCTGCAAATCAGTGACGGCAACCCCGAATTGGAGCGCGTGCTCTTTCCCGAAGCATAGCTTTTTAACAAGTGCCGCAAAATGGCGCGTCTTAAATGAAAAGAGAGTGTCTCAAATGCATTTTGCATCAGAGGCACTCTCTTTTGAATGTTGATAAAAATTCGATTTTTTACCGATCCTCGTTGTTTCCCAGCACCCGACGCGCGGACCGTACCAATCGCTCGCGCAACCAATACGGCTCCACTACGCGAAATTCCGCGTCAAGGGATAGAAGCAGACCGAGGAATTTTTCAATGCTGTGGAACTCACACGCATAACGGTTCTTTGGGCATTTCTCCACGATATAAGCATTCAGCTCCAATGCCGCCAAGCGATCGTTGATCTCGATCGTTGCGGTATAGGGGATCTGCATTTGAATGATGGAATGATCGGCGGCAAGCTCTCGCGCGCCGGCGTTAAAGATTTCGGGAATGTAGTTGTCATCATTATCCGAGCTGACAATGATCGGCAGGGTAAAGCTTGCGGTGTAATAAAAGCCCTTACGGCTGTTGTCGTATTCGAGCGGGGCACCGAGCTCACGGCGCAGGTAGTCAAGGTCGCGCTGTGCCTGCCGATGCGAGATCTTGAAGCGCTCAGCGAGACGGCGCGCGTTCGGATAGGAATTTTGCGTAATCTTCTTGTGGACCCACTGGATGCGTGTGTTTGCGTTCATATCCGATCCTCCGTATCTTTTTCCTCAGTCACGGGGACGGATGTGTCCGTAGCGGGTTCCGCAACGCACGCGGGGACATCGGTATCTACACGCACAGATTTCTCCGCTGCGGTATCAACGGGCTTTTCGGAGCGGTACAACACCGCAATGCGATGGCAGATCGTAACAGAGGCGCAAAGCATCAGCAATCCGCCTGCAACATAATCGAGACGGGTGAGCTTGCCGGTGAAAAGTGCAAAGGGCAGGGGAATTGCGGAAATGAGAGCAAACGGGATCGCCCATGCCGCAAGTGCCAGATAAAGTCTGGGTTGAGGTGTGCCAAGCAGATAGCGAAGCTCGGCGGTCAGATACAACATCAGGAAAAGTAACGATACCTGAAGCGTTGTTTTGAGCGGTGCGTTCATTTCCACGGAAATATCAAAATAATAGTAGGCATTGGTAAGGATACAGGAGAGCACCGCTGCCATGCCAAACAGGAGCGTTACCGTGCGATGGCGGCGGCAGGCGGGGATTCCCGAAAGAATCGGATAAACCGCGGATAGGATCAGAAAAATAACCGTCGCAGGCATGATGATGGGATTGGTTTCGGTATGCTTGGTTGTCAGGATCGCGACGGCAAGCAAAATCGAACCGATCGCGGTCAGAGAGGGAATCGGCAGACGTGGGAAAGGGTTCTCGGCAAGCGCGGAGAGCTTGGTTGTCAGCGCGGCGACGGAACCGACAATTGCGGCGAGGATCGCAAAGATGACGGCAAGGTGCGGGAGAGGAAACCGACCTGTAAAATAGTTGGTCTTGGACTCATAGTCGAGCAGGATCGCAAGGGTTTGCAGGATTGTGGCTGTGAATGCAAGCACGCCAAAGACAACCCAAAGCAACCGTGTTTTTTTAGATGCTTTTTTCATGATTTCTCCAAAAAAATTCGTAACCGATATTTCGTTATTTTCGTGTAAGAGCTTATGATATACAACAAATAATATTATATAACAAAAATGTGAATAAATTGTGTCCGAAAACGTGTTGCGTAAAAAAGTTTCAAAAAAATAAGAGGCGAATCACGGATCCATGGCGTTTGAGAGAGAAAACTGCCAAAATGAGATCACACGGATGCGTGTTGTAGAGCCTTTGTTGAAAAATGACAGAGAAAAAGAAAACTTGACAGCTCATTCTTGTTTTTTAGGCTTTCATCAAAGAAAAAAGCTGCTTTTTTGTACATAATAACGGATTGACAAATCTGTCTTTTTTGAAAAATCTGTAATTTCGACGAAAGAAAAGTGTTGCAATTTTGGTAATAATCTGATATAATATAAAGGCTTGATATGCGATGAAGCGAAAGGTTGCTGCCGGGGGACGCCTTGGCAGGTAATTTTCGTGGAGTATGTCCGTTTAACCGGGCGAAAGGTATTACCGAGGCACAAACGATGCGAACGCGCATCGGAGCCGCGTGCGCGGCTTGGCTTCCGGAATTCCCGGAATTTGTTCTGCTCGTCTCCCCGTTTTGATGGAGTCGGATGGAACAAACTCCGTATTTTTCAGGAGGAACAAGAAACGCACGGGGCGGTGTTGTAGGAAATGCCTGCCTTGCAAAAACGCGGCCTGCGAGCGAATCCTTCCTTTTATTATAAGGAGTCGCAGACAAGCGAAATCTGATAAGGAGGCAAAAACAATGGCAGTCAAAGAGAAGATCAGAGTGAGACTGAAGAGCTACGATCACGTTTTGATTGACACCGCAGCGAAGAAGATCGTTGAGGTTGCAACCAGAAACGGTGCTCAGGTTTCGGGTCCTATCCCGCTTCCGACTGAGAAGGAGATCATCACGATCCTCCGCGCAGTCCACAAGTACAAGGATAGCCGCGAGCAGTTCGAATATCGCACTCACAAGAGACTCATCGACATCATGAAGCCGTCGCAGAAGGTTGTGGACGCCCTCATGAGTGTTGAACTTCCCGCCGGTGTTGAGATCGAGGTTAAAATCTAATATCAAGCAGCCGAGAACTCACATCGAAACACAAAGACAACAGCCGAGTTGTTGACCGAAAGGTCGAAAATGATCGGTAACTTTGTAAGTCATGTTGGCGCTGAGCGCGTCAACCAATAATTTACAGGAGGAAACAAAAAATGAAAAAGGCTATCATCGGTAAAAAAATCGGTATGACCCAGATTTTTGACGAAATCGGAAACGTCATTCCCGTAACCGTTATCGAAGCAGGCCCGTGCGTAGTCGCACAGAAGAAGACCGTCGAGAAGGACGGCTACAATGCTCTGCAGCTTGGCTTTGAAGAAGTCAAGGAAAAGCACCTGACCAAACCCGAAAAAGGACACTTTGATGCAGCAGGTGTTCCCATGAAGAAGCACCTCAAGGAATTCCGCCTTGATGACTGCTCCGCAAACGTTGGTGACTTCATCACAGTCGAAACCTTCGCCGTTGGCGACAAGGTCGACGTAACAGGTATGACGAAGGGCCGCGGATACACCGGCGCAATCAAGAGATGGAATCTGCACATGCTGGGCAAGACTCACGGTATCGGCCCGATCCACCGTCAGTCGGGTTCTATGGGTGTTATCGACCCTGCCAGAATCTTCAAGAATAAGAAGATGGCTGGTCAATACGGTAACGAGCAGGTAACGGTTCAGAATCTGAAGATCGTAAAGATCGACGCCGAGAAGAACCTGATCGCCATCAAGGGCGCCATCCCCGGCGCAAAGGACGGAATCGTATTCATTCGCGATTCTATCAAAGCCTAACGGAAGGAGGAAGTAAACAATGCCAGTTGTAAAGATCGTAAATATGTCCGGCAAAGAAGTCGGCGAACTCACACTGAACGATAAGCTGTTCGGTGCAGATGTAAACGGCGCTGTCCTCCATGCCGCAGTCAGAGCTTATCTGATGAACCAGAGACAGGGAACCCAGTCCACTCTCACCCGCACCGAGGTATCGGGCGGCGGAAAGAAGCCTTGGAGACAGAAGGGAACCGGACGCGCACGTCAGGGCTCTACCCGTTCTCCCCAGTGGACCCACGGTGGTATCGCTCTTGGCCCGAAGCCCAGAGATTACCGTCTCGCTATGAACAAGAAGACTCGTCGCGTTGCTTTGTTCAGCGCACTGTCTGATAAGGTTGCAAACGGCAACCTGGTAGTGATCGACCAGATCGTTCTGGAGGGCGGCAAGCCTTCCACCAAAACCCTTGCAGGTATGTTCAAGACGCTCGGCTTCGAGAAGACCTATGAAAAGACCTACAAGACCATTTCGGTTGAGGACGGCAAGCCCGTTTACGGAACCGAGACCAGAGAGGCTGTCAAGGCTGAGAAGACACTCGTTGTTCTCGATAGCGTTGATACCGCTGTGATCAAGAGCTGCAACAACATTCCCACTGCAAAGACCACTCAGGCAACGACCCTGAATGTTTACGACATTCTGAATGCCGAGAAGCTGGTTATGACTGTTGAAGCAGTTAAGAAGCTCGAGGAGGTGTACGCATAATGAAATTGGCTCACGATATCATCATCAGACCGGTTATCACCGAGGCTGCAATGGATTTGATGGCTGCCAAGACCTACGTTTTCGAGGTCCGTAAGGATGCTACGAAGCCGGAGATCGCAAAGGCTGTTGAAGAAGTATTCAAGTCCAGCAAGGTTAAGGTTGCAAGCGTGCGTACCATCAACATGAAGAAGAAGCCCAAGAGACTCGGTGTACACTTCGGTTACACGTCCGAATGGAAAAAGGCAATCGTTACTCTGACTGCTGATTCCGGCGAGATCGAGTTCTTCGAAGGCCTTAACTAAGAGTAGGAGGAAACGAAAATGCCTACAGTTAAGTATAAACCTACAACACCGGCGAGAAGAAACATGTCTGTTCCTTCCTTCGAGGAGATTACCAAGTTTACCCCCGAGAAGAGCCTGATTGTTACAAAGAAAAAGCATGCCGGCCGTAACAGCTACGGTCGCATCACCGTTCGTCACAGAGGCGGCGGAAACAAAGTTAAGTACAGAATTATCGACTTCAAGCGTCTGAACACCAATGCGAACACGGTTGTTGGTATCGAGTACGACCCCAACAGAACCGCGTATATCGCACTGCTTCAGGACACTGAAGGCACCAAGAGCTATATCATCGCTCCCGACGGTCTGAAGACCGGTGACGTGATCTACTCGGGTGCAGATGCCGACATTAAGCCCGGTAACACGCTGCCCATCGCAAACATTCCTGTTGGTACGATTATCAACAACATCGAGCTTTACCCCGGCAAGGGCGCTCAGCTCGTTCGTTCCGCAGGCGCTATGGCTCAGCTCGTTTCCAAGGAAGCAAACGGCATGGCTCAGGTTCGTCTGCCCTCCGGTGAGGTTCGTTGGGTCCGTTTGGACTGCAAGGCAACCATCGGTCAGGTTGGCAACATGGAGCACGACACCGTTAAGGTCGGTAAGGCAGGTAAGACCAGACATAAGGGCATTCGTCCTACTGTCCGCGGTTCGGTCATGAACCCCTGCGATCACCCCCATGGTGGTGGTGAGGGCCGCTCGCCCATCGGTCATCCCGGACCGGTTACTCCTTGGGGTAAGCCTGCTCTGGGTTATAAGACCAGAAACAAGAAAGCACGCACCGATAAGTTCATCGTAAAGCGTAGAAATGCGAAATAAGGAGGGAATATAAAATGAGCAGAAGCCTGAAAAAAGCACCTTATGTTGAAGCGAAGCTCTTTGATCGTATTTGCGCGATGAACGCAAAGAACGAGAAGAAAGTGCTCAAGACATGGTCCAGATCCTCTACCATATTCCCGGAATTTGTCGGTCATACCATCGCTGTTCATGACGGCAAGAAGCACGTTCCGGTTTATGTCACTGAGGACATGGTAGGACACAAGCTGGGTGAGTTTGCACCGACCCGTACCTTTAAGGGTCACGCAGGCTCCAAAACATCCAATAACGGTAAGTAATCGCAAGGGGAGGTAATTAAATACTATGGAAGCAAAAGCATATCTGAAGTATGCAAGAATTTCCCCTCGCAAGGTTCAAATCGTTCTTGACCTGATTCGCGGCAAGGACGTTGCAACCGCTATGGGAATTCTGAAAAACACACCTCGCGCTGCATCCGAGCTTCTCATTAAGCTCCTGAACAGTGCGATCGCAAATGCGGAAAACAATTTCCACATGGATGCTACGAAGCTCTACGTTTCCGAGTGCTTCGTTTGCCAGGGCCCGACTCTTAAGAGAATCATGCCCCGCGCAAAGGGAAGCGCAGACCGCATCCTGAAGAGAACCAGCCATGTAACACTGGCGGTTAAGGAAAGAGACTGAGAGAGGAGGAAACAATAGAATGGGTCAGAAAGTAAATCCCCACGGCCTTAGAGTGGGTGTGATTAAAAACTGGGATTCAAGATGGTTCGCAAAGGACGAAGTCTTTGGAGATACCCTTGTTTCCGACTACAACGTCAGAAAGTATCTGAAGAAAGAGCTGTATGATGCAGGTGTTTCGAAGATCGAGATCGAGCGCGATGGCCACAGAGTCAGAGTGTTCGTAAACTGCGCAAAGCCCGGTATGGTTATCGGACGCGGCGGTGTTGAGATCGAAAAGTACCGTCAGCAGCTTGAAAAGATGGTTGGCATGCCTGTTGCACTCAACGTTGTTGAGATCAGACAGCCCGACCTCAACGCTCAGCTCGTTGCAGAAAACATTGCAAAGCAGCTTGAGAACCGCGTTGCATTCAGACGCGCAATGAAGATGTCCATTCGTAACACCATGAGACTTGGTGCGAAGGGTATCAAGATCAACTGCAGCGGCCGTTTGGCAGGCGCAGAAATCGCTCGCTCCGAGCATTATCATGAGGGCACCATTCCGCTTCAGACCCTGCGTGCCGACATCGAGTACGGTTTTGCAGAAGCAAACACCACCTACGGTAAGATCGGTATCAAGGTTTGGATCTACAAGGGCGAGATCCTCAACGAGGTCAACAGACCCGCAAGCAATCAGAGACGCAACGATCGCAGAGACAATCGCGGTGACCGCAGAGACAACCGTCGCGGTGATCGCAGAGAAGGCCGTCAGGGCGGTTTCCGCGGTGAGCGCAGAGAGAGAACTCCGAGAGAAGGAGGCGCGAAATAATCATGTTAATGCCGAAGAGAGTAAAATTCCGTCGCGTACAGCGCGGAAGATTGAAGGGCAAGGCATCCCGCGGAACGACCCTGAGCAACGGTAACTACGGTCTCGTTGCACTGGAGCCCGCATGGATCACCTCCAACCAGATCGAGGCAGCCCGTATCGCTATGACGCGTTATATCCGTCGTGGTGGTCAGGTCTGGATCAAGATTTTCCCCGATAAGCCGATCACCGAAAAGCCCGCTGAAACTCGAATGGGTTCCGGTAAGGGATCGCCCGAGTACTGGGTAGCGGTTGTAAAGCCGGGTAGAATTATGTTTGAGATGGACGGTGTTGCTGAGGAGGTTGCGAAAGAAGCTATGCGTCTGGCAGGCCACAAGCTCCCGATCAAGACTAAGTTCATTTCCAAAGAAACCGAAGAAAAGGAGGGTTAATCAATGAAAGCAGCAGAACTCAGAACCATGACTGTGGACGCACTTGAGGCAAAGCTGAAGGAACTCAAGGCAGAGCTTTTCAACCTGCGCTTCCAGCATGCGATCAATCAGCTTGACAACCCTCACAAAATGACCGAAGTTAAGCACGACATTGCTCGTGTGATGACGGTTCTTCAGGAAATGAAGAAAGAGGAGGCTTAAGTCATGGCAGAAGAAAGAGCACTTAGAAAAACCAGAGTGGGTCTGGTTATCAGCAACAAGATGGATAAGACCGTTGTGGTTGCCATCGAGGACAACGTAAAGCACCCCATTTACGGTAAGATCGTTAAGAGAACCCTGAAACTGCATGCGCAGGATGACGAAAACACCTGCAACGTCGGCGATAAGGTAAAGCTCATGGAAACAAGACCGCTGTCCAAAACCAAGAGATGGCGTGTTGTTGAGATCATCGAAAGAGCGAAGTAATTTGCTCTTTTGACGATCCACATTCATTCGAATAGTAAATACGTCGTAGCGTATTGAATCAGTAGGAGGATAAAAAAGTGATTCAGCAGCAAACATTGATGAAGGTTGCCGATAACACCGGAGCAAAAGAGCTGATGTGCATCAGAGTTCTTGGCGGTACGGGCAGAAGATATGCCAATATCGGTGACGTGGTCGTTTGCGCAGTCAAGAAGGCAGCACCCGGCGGCGTTGTGAAAAAAGGCGACGTTGTAAAGGCAGTTGTTGTTAGAACTGTGCACGGCATGAAGAGAGCAGATGGCTCTTATATTAAGTTCGACGAAAACGCAGCAGTTATCATCCGTGAGGATAAGACCCCCCGCGGAACCCGTATCTTTGGGCCTGTTGCAAGAGAGCTTCGCGACAAGGATTATCTGAAGATCCTGTCCCTCGCTCCCGAAGTACTTTGATGGAGGTAAGGAACAATGGCAAAAATGCACATTAAAACCGGCGATACCGTTGTTGTGCTCTCCGGAGATGATAAGGGCGTTCAGGGCGAGGTAATCGCAGTTTCCCGCGAAGAGGAAAAGGTTCTGGTGAAGGGTGTAAACATCATTCACAAGCACGTAAAGCCTCGCCGTCAGGGCGAGACCGGCGGCATCGTTGATGCCGAGGGTGCAATCTATGCATCCAACGTAGCACTCTATTGCCCCACTTGCAAGAAGGGTGTTCGCGTTCACACCGAAGTGGTTGACGGCAAAAAGGTTCGCGTTTGCGCAAAATGCGGATACAAATTTAACTGAGGAGGGTAAGCAATCATGGCAAGAATGAAAGATCTTTACAAGGCTGAAATTGCTCCCGCTCTCATGAAGCAGTTCGGCTACAAGAGCGTTATGCAGATCCCGAAGCTCGACAAGATCGTTGTAAACGTTGGTGTCGGCGACGCAAAGGATAACGCAAAGGCTCTGGACGCAGTTCTTCGCGATCTCGGTATCATCACCGGTCAGAAGGCTGTTCCCACTTACGCAAAGAAGTCTGTTGCAAACTTCAAGCTCCGTCAGGGCATGAAGATCGGCGCAAAGGTTACTCTGCGCGGCGACAGAATGTACGAGTTTATGGACAGACTGTTCAACTTCTCTCTGCCCAGAGTTCGTGACTTCAAGGGTATCAACCCCAACGCTTTCGACGGTCGCGGAAACTACGCGCTCGGTCTGAAAGAGCAGCTGATCTTCCCCGAGATCGAATACGATAAGGTGGAGAAGATCCGCGGTATGGATATTTGCTTCGTTACGACTGCAAATACCGACGAAGAGGCAAGAGAGCTGCTGAAGCTGTTCGGCGCTCCCTTTGCGAAATAATCAGGAGGTAATGAACGATGGCAAAGAAAGCTATGGTAAACAAGCAGCAGAGAGCACAGAAGTTCTCCACCAGAGAGTACAACCGTTGCAAAATCTGCGGACGCCCTCACGCATATCTCCGTAAGTTCGGTATCTGCCGTATCTGCTTCCGTAACCTCGCGTACAAGGGCGAGATTCCGGGCGTGAAGAAAGCATCCTGGTAATCCCAAACAACTCATCGCACGGCGCAGCGATGCGCCAAGCGATCGTTGAATAAAAATCCCCAACTATCGGAAGGAAATTAAACCAGCTTCGAAATTTTAAGAGGCAGTCCGATTTAACCGCCGATACGCCGCCGGAGCTCATCCGGCAGCAAGCATCATTTTACTTGCATAAGGAGGAAAAAATATGCAAATGTCAGACGTAATTGCCGATATGCTCACCAGAATCCGCAATGCAAACAATGCAAAGCATCAGACTGTTGATATTCCGGCATCCAACATGAAGAAGGCAATCGCCGAGATCCTCGTTGAAGAGGGTTATGTAAAGTCCTATCAGGTAATCGACGACGGCAAACAGGGAACCATCCGTGTTACGCTGAAGTACCTGCAGGGCAAGCAGAAGGTTATCCGCGGAATCCGCCGCGTATCCAAGCCCGGTCTGCGTATCTATGCAGGCTGCGAGGATATGCCCAGCGTGATGAACGGCCTCGGAATTGCAATCGTTTCCACATCCAAGGGTATCATGACGGGCAAGAAGGCTAAGTCGCTCAACGTTGGCGGCGAAGTGCTTGCTTTCGTATGGTAATCAGAACGGGAGGTATTGAACAATGTCAAGAATTGGAAGAATGCCCATCGCTCTTCCCGCAGGCGTAACCGTTACCGTTGCAGACGGCAACGTTGTTACCGTAAAGGGAAAGCTCGGCACGCTCACTGAAACGTTCAGCACTCGTATGAGCATTAAGGTTGAAGGAAACGAACTGATCGTTACGCGCCCCACCGATGAGAAGCAGGACAGAAGCCTCCACGGCCTCACCCGCGCGCTCCTCAACAACATGGTTGTGGGTGTAACCGACGGTTACTCCAAGAAGCTGGAGGTTGTCGGTGTAGGTTATAAGGTAGTAAAGCAGGGTAAGACCCTTCAGCTCTACCTTGGTCACTCGCTCATGCCCGATTCGGGTTTGCCTCAGGCAAAGTTCTGCATGAACGAGGAAGACGGCATCACCTTCGAAGTGCCGGATGCCAACACGATCATCGTAAAGGGTATCGACAAGCAGAAGGTTGGTCAAACGGCAGCGGTAATCCGCGGCAAGAGACCCCCTGAACCCTACCACGGTAAGGGCGTTAAGTATGCTGATGAGTATGTTCGCCGCAAAGCCGGTAAGGCCGGTAAGGGTAAATAAGGAAAGGAGTGAAGTGACATGGTATCAAGAAAAGATGCAAACAAGGCTCGTCTCAAGAGACATAAGAGAGTTAGAGCAAAAATTTCGGGTACTGCTGAGCGTCCCCGCCTTGCTGTGTATCGCTCTAATGCGAACATCAGCGCGCAGATCATCGACGATGTGAAGGGCGTAACGCTGGTAAGCGCTTCCACTTTCGGAAAGAGCTTTACCGCTGATGGCGGCAATAAGGCAGCAGCTCGAGAGATCGGTAAGATGATTGCCGAGAAAGCAATTGCAGAGGGCATCACCGAGGTCGTATTTGACCGTGGCGGCTATCTGTATCACGGACGTGTATCGGAACTGGCTGAAGGCGCTCGCGAGGGCGGCCTGAAGTTCTGATTTTCCGG
>SVTW01000040.1 GCA_015063585.1 Oscillospiraceae bacterium | reverse complement strand
TGATCTCAGCCGTTCCGCTCGACAATCCGCCATTGATCGTGTTGGAAACCATCGAGTTGATCGTTCCCAAGCTATAGCTGTAAACACAAGCGAACGTGGGGTTAAAGGTGTTACGGATCAGCTCGAGTGATGCCACGCATTTGGGATCGTTGAATGCCTGATATTTCAGGGTTTCCTCGTAATATTCCTGCGTAACGTCTTTGTAGCTGATCTCACACAGCATTTCGGTAACGGTTCCCGACATCTCCTCATTCGAGCAGTTGAAGGGCACCATAATAGCCGTCATATCGTCACGGTAGCCCGTGCGGTACTCTTTCTGATCGCCGTTGTACTTGGGAAGCGGAAGCACGCCGTAATCCTGCTTCATTTCTCCCTTGAAGTAGAGCGCCTCGCCAAGCATCTGCTGATAGAACAGGGCGCGTCCTGCGGAGAACATGGGGTTCTGCACCGCAACGCCGCTATCGATATCGTTATTATAATACACCTGCGCGGTCTCCAACACAAAATCAACAATGAGCTGTCCGGGTTCCTGAATGGTTGCGGGCATCAGGATCTTTACCTCATGCTTACCATCGGCACCGTCCGAAACGAGGTCAATGTTGAACGCGCTGAGCATCACGCGAGTTGCATGCGCATTGGTCAGCATTCCGTACTGACGGTCGTCCTCAGCCGCGTCCATGTTGGTGGTTACCTTTTTGACGCATTCCTCCATCTTGGAATAGGTCCAATCCCCTGCCAATGCCACATCGTAAAGATCCTCGATTTCAAGGTCCTCTGCCATCTGCGAATTGAAGAAGGTTACCATCATGTAAGAATAGAGGGTGTATGTAATATCACCGAACGCAATATACTGCGCGCCGTTGTAATTACAGCTATTGTAGAATGCCTCACTCCACCATCTCTTGGTAAGATCCAGGTTGGGAAGATCGGCAAAATTCCAGCCCAAGCCCTCAACGGCAAGCACCATCAGATAAGGAGAGTGTGTGCCGACAAGGTCATATTCGCTTACAGGAAGCTGTGCGTCGTTACGGACGAGCGACATAAAGCCGTCTCTGTTATCCCAGTCTCCAAGGAACGGAACCACCGTGATCTCTACGTTGCAACGCTCCATCACTTCCTCGTTACGGGAGTAAATAGCAGCCTCCACAGCGGTGCCGCTCAGCCCAGCCTCGGACTCGAACTCATAGGAGGTCTCGGAGCGCGAAAGAATTGTAAATTCCTGCATACCGCCGAAGTCGTAGGTATCCTGCAAGCCCGTGAGCGTTTTGGGATCTTCGGTATCACTCGTATCGGTGGTTTCGGTAGAATCGTTGCCGTCCTCTCCGCCGTTGTCCTGCGACTCGGTATCGGAATCCTTGGGGTCGGTGGTGTTGCCGTTACAGCCAACAAAAAAAGCCAGGCACATCACCAGGACAAGAAGCATGCATAATAAGCGTTTCATTGTGTTCATTTGAAAACGTTCCTTTCTTGTTTTTGGATATCTTATTTTACCATGCTCCTGGATTTTTGTCTATCATTTTTTTGATAAAAAATATAAATTTTTTGCACATATTGTTTAAATAAACAAATTTTATAAGTTTTATTTGTTCAAAATGCACAAGTAGAAGCAGTAAAAAGAAGCAGCCCCCTCTCATTGCGAAGGGGGCTGCCTCCATAAAAGCCGAACGGATTATTCGGCAGATGCTCCTGCGCGTGCCGCTGCGATTGCGTCAAGATCCTCGTAGAGATCCTTCAGCAACGAACGCCAGTTACCGGAGTAGTTTGTATAATAGTTTGCGATGGTTCCGGTCGCACCGTTTTTGAGATTGGTCTCAATCAGGTTTGCAAGGCATGCGCTGACGGTTGCCAGATTGTTACCGTAAACCGAGGTGAAGGTGGGGCTGAAGGTGGTACGGATCAGCTCCAGCGTTGCCACGCACTTGGGATCGTTGAAGGACTGATACTTGAGCGTTTCCTCATAGTATTCCTCGGTCACCTCACGCCAACCGATTTCGGAGAGCATTTCGGTAACGGTTCCCGACATTTCCTCGTTTCTGCAGTTGAAAGGAACCAGAACGGCGGTCATATCGTCACAGTAGCCACTGCGATAGGTCGGTTGCTGATCGGTCAGCTTCGGGAAAGGAAGCACACCGTATTCGTCCTTCATCTCGCCCTTCAAATAGGTTGCCTGTCCGAGCATCTGAGAATAGAACAACGCTTTTCCACTCGAGAAGATCGCATTTTGGTCACCGGTTCCGTTGACTCCGTTGGTGGAATAGTAAACCTGATCTACCTTGGTAGAAAACTCAACCAGAGGCTGTGCCGCCGCTTCGATCGACTTATCGATCAGAATGCTGATCGAGCGCTTTCCGTCGGCGCCCTCAATTGCCCAGTCCATGTTAAAGCCCGTGATGAAAGCGCGCATGGAGTGACCGTTGGTCAAAAATCCGAATTCGCGCGAATCGAAGGGCTGATCCATGCTGGTGGTTACCTTTTTCGTATATTCCTCCAGCTTTGCGTAGGTCCAATCGCCGTCGAGCGCGAGATCGTAAAGATCGTCCTCAAGCTCATAGTTCTCAGCCATCTGAACATTGAAGAACATAACCATCATGTAGGAATACAGCGTATAAGCGATATCACCGAACGCGATGTACTGTGCGCCATTGTAGTTGCACTGCTCGTAGAATGCCTCACTCCACCATCTCTTGGTAAGATCCAGATTGGGAAGATCGGAAAAATCCCAGCCCAAGCCTTCCACGGCAAGGTTCATCAGATATACCGAGTGGGTAGCGACCAGATCGTAATCACTTTCGGACAGGCTCGCATCGTTACGGACAAGACCCATGAAATCCTCACGTGAATCCCAGTTTCCGGGCGCGGGAGTAACCGTGATCTCTACGTTACAACGCTCCATAACCTCCTCGTTACGTGCGTAAATGGCAGCCTCCACAGCAGTGCCGCTCATTCCCGCCTCGGACTCGAACTCATAAGAGGTCTCGGAACGCGAGAGGATCGTAAATTCCTGCGTACCGCCGAAATCGTAGGTATCCTGAAGTCCCGTGAGGGTCTTGGGATCGTCGGTTTGCGAGGTGCCGGAGGTATCGGAGGAATCATCGGTATCCCCGTTTCCGTTGTCCTGCGACTCGGTGTCTGAATCCTTGGGGTCGTTGGTGTTGCCGTTACAGCCGACAAACGCACACAGGCAGAGTGTCAGGGCGAGCAGACAACATAACAGTTTTTTGATTGTGCTCATAAAAAAGCTCCTTTCTTTTTTTTCGGTTCTACGTGGATCATTATATCATCTTTTTGAAGGAAAAGCAATCTGCAAATCGGACATGATTTTGAAATCAAGTCCGATTGAGCACCCGTCCCTCGCAAGGATTACATATTCATCGCGCGGGTATCCTTGAGCTTCTTTGCGCGAAGCTGCAGGCAGTAGCTGCTCGACATGCCGTCCGCGCTGTCAAGCTTGAGCGTAATACGGTCAACGCCCTCCACCTTAGGAAGCACGCAGCGAACCGTGGGACCCTGCTTGCTCGAATTTGCGTCGGCCTCTGCCTTCCAATCGAGCAGATCAATGGACTCGTTACCGATCTGCAGACTGATATGAACCTCACCCGAAATTGCCTCGGGCGTATCGTTGAGCAACCAGATCTCAGCCTCAAAGGTACTACCCATCACCCATGCAAATTTCGCAACACGTGCGCTGAAAAGCTTGGGACGGAGTGCCGATTTGACGTACTCATATGCAGGCTTGGGCTTAGAGGGGAACTCAATCAGGCTGTTATTCGCCGCGGTCATCCAAGGCTCATCAAAGCACCAGTTGAGCATCATACCGCAGTGCGGCCACTGACGGCGCATTTCCTCAAACGCGCCCTGATAACCTACGCATTGCAGCCAATTGGAACGCTCCACGGTCTCCTCCAGCGAAGTAGACTCGCCGAAATAACGCTCCAGCGTATCAAGGCAGGTCCAGGAGGCAAGCCCCCACGCGTTAAAACCGTGGTGCGCGATCCATGCGGCGGTGGGCTTGATCGGGAAAAGCTCGTCCTCGGGAATGATCTTCTTCAGCGTTTCAACGCTCGCGATCGACGGTACGCCGAATTCGGTGTAGGCAACGTCATGCGATTTTTGGAACTCCTCAAAGACCTCCAGACCGAGCGAGTGCGAATAGAACTGATATCCGCCGTGCGCCATGCCGATCAGAGGAGAGGTTGGGAAGAAGGGACGCTTGCGGTCCAGCTCATAACAGAGCGAGTTAAGCAAACGGAGCGGGTGCGACTGATCGGTCATGCCCGACCAACCGTTGAACAGCTCGTTACCGCCGCACCAAAGGGCCAGCGAGGGGTGCGAACGCAGCGAGCAGATGATCGCGCGCGCCTCGGACTCCAGCACACTAAGATAATGCTCGGTATCGGGATAGTTGTTGCAGGCAAGCATAAATTCCTGCCAAACCATGATACCGTAGCGGTCACACAGATCGTAGAAGGATTGCTTGCAAACCGATGAACCGCCCCACATACGGAGAATGTTCATGTGCGCGTCGCGAGCAAGCGTCAGAAGCGAATCGTAACGCGCTTCGTCGGTCTGTCCCCAGAAAATATCGGGGTTGACCCAGTTGGAGCCCTTTGCGAGAATACGGCGACCGTTGAGCTCAATTGTGGTGGGAGTTGCATAGCGCGACTTGGGGAAACGGGGCGGATCCACCGCTCCGGTGTTTCTGACAAGACGCAGACGGCGGAAGCCGATATGGCCTACACGCTGCTCGCGCTCATTTTCGATCTTCCACGTGTAAAGGTAAGGCGTTCCCTGCCCGTTACACCACCAAAGCTCGGGGGTCTGAACGGTAAATTCGGCATCGGTTCCGCTGTAAACAATGTTTCCGTCGGCATCCGAAACGGTTACGGTGCATGCCTTCTCGCAATCGTAGGAAACGCGCACCGTACCCACGGACAGATCCTCGGAAAGGTCGGTGAGCACCTCGGCATTGCCGATGTAATAAGCGTCGCGGGTCTCGATATATGCCTCATCCCAAAGTCCCGAGATCACAAGACGCGGGTTCCAGTCCCAACCGTAGGAAACGGGAGGCTTACAGCTTTCGTCCGCCTCGTCACGTGTGCCGGGTCTTGCGGTCTTTCTCTTCGGATGCGGGTAAATGTAAACGGTGAGCAGGTCGTCCTCGCCCTTCAGGTGGTCGGTCAGATCGACCTCTGCCTTGCGGAACATGCCCTCGTAGGAATAGAGCTTTTCGCCGTTGAGCAGGATATCGTAGCGATAATCAATGCCCTTCGAAACGAAGTAAACGCGCTCCCCTTCCCGCTTGCTGTAACGGAGATGGGTGCTGTATTCCCATGCGTCGTCCTCATAGGGAATATACTGCTTGTACCCATCGGCAAACTGTACGTCGGTAAATCCGCGAGCCACACCGAAATCATATTGGATGTTGCCCGGAACACTGACGGGGAAAAATGCGCCCTCTGCTTCAGAACAGTTTCTGCCCTGCCATGTCTGATCAAATCTCATGTTGCCTCCTTCATGCTTCCGTCCTCGGACGGTCTTTTGTTAGCTTTTTTATTATACCATAATATTTCCAAAAAAACTATTATTTTTTTGCGGTCAAATAAGAATTTTTGGTAGTCCCTCACGGCTTGACCGTGCTGTTTGCGTGATCAGAGCAGCGTCTGATCGTTAATCTGCAAGCGGAAACGCAGCCCAAGGCTCTCGGCAGCCCTTCTGCAAAGGAGCATACGCTCCAAAAAGATCTCAAAGAAATCCATCACGGGGCTGAAATCGGTCTCGATCTCGAGTGAGAGCAAAACCTCTTTTCGGGCGGTATCCACGGTAAGGGTTGACGCGGTGACCGAATAGTTTACACGGTCATGAATGTCGAAGGTTGAAAAATTGTGATTGCGGACACGGCTGCGGCGCACGTCGGATTTATCGGCAAGAATCAATGCCGCCGCGATGGGATTGATCGGAACACCAGTTCCCTCATCGTGGTTTCCGATCGCGGTCACGATCGCGGCAATATCCTCCGCGTCCACACCGAGATGGTCGAGCAACCGAAACGCCATGATCGCTCCGCTCTGTGAGTGATCGACCCGATTGACAAGATTTCCGATGTCATGCAAATAAGCCGCCATTTGCGCGATTTCAAGCTCGTGTGCCGAATAACCGAGACTGCTCAGCAGATAGCGGACCGTTTCCGCAACCTTACAAACGTGCGCAAAGCTATGCTCGGTATATCCGAGTGCCGCAAGAGAAGCGTCGGCTGCCTTGATATAGGTGCGGATCTCGCGGTTTTGTTTCAGTTCTTCGTAGGTCAGCATAAATTGGTTCCTTTCACTTTTTTCTGCGTTCAGTATATCGCACGCGTATGTCCGTTTTTTATACAATTTATGAACAAATCGTTAATTGGCAAACAAAGCACCCCAAACCGCTTCGAAAAAAGGCAAAAAAAGCTGAAAAAGATGGCACAAGGTGGCACAAAGTGGCAAAGGGTGGCACTTTGAAACGCGATAAAATATCGTTGCACAGAGCAAGAAAGTGAGGTGATGCGCTTGAAATGAGCGAACTGAATCCGAAGAGCAACCGAAACGCGCTGATTCAAGCGGCGTGTGACGGAGCGCTTCCGAAAAAGATCAAAAAATATCTGACGTCCTGCCGACCGCCGCCCGACAGCGATCCCAAAAAGGATAGCGGGCGCTTGCCAACACTCGCGGGCTTTTGCAGCTCCTTGGGGTGCGGTCTGCAAGCGGCGGCAGAGCTGGAGCAGGAATATCCGCTCGAATTTGACTACCTGTGCGCTGTTTTGGAGGACGAGGCTTTGAATTCGGCAAAATCGCCGACCCTTCTCAACCATTATCTGAAGGAACGGCTGCGCTACGGTGAAAAGGTCGACGGAGGCGGCGACGTCATTCCGCAACCGATCTTCGAGCATGATATTCTGGAGGACGGCGCATGAGCGCTGAACAATCACGGATCCTTCGTGTAAGAGGAAAGCCAAACGCAAAGCAACAGGAATTTTTTCGCTCTCGGGCACGCTACACCGCTTACGGAGGCGCGCGGGGCGGTGGGAAATCCTGGGCTTTACGGCGCAAGCTTGTGGGGCTTTGCCTGCGGTATGCGGGAATACGCTGTCTGCTCGTTCGGCGCTCCTATCCCGAGCTGAAAAGCAATCACGTACAGCCGCTTTTGCAGGAGTACGGGTCCTTTATCTCCTATCGGGAGACCGAAAAATGCATCGTGTTTCCAAACCAAAGCCGCATTTTTCTGGGGTACTGCGCATCAACGCGGGACTGCCTGCGCTATCAAGGGCAGGAATATGACATCATCGCCATCGACGAGGCAACGCAACTGAGCGAATATCAGTTTTCTGTTTTTAAGGCCTGTCTGCGCGGTGTCGGTGATGTTCCGCGTCGGATGTATCTGACCTGCAATCCCGGCGGGATCGGCCACGCATGGGTGAAGCGTCTTTTTCTGGACCGCGACTTCCGTGCCGACGAGGACCCCAACGATTACCGCTTTATTGCCGCACGTGTTTATGACAACCCGGTCCTGATACAAGCCGACCCCGCATACGTCCGTCAGCTTGAATCCCTCCCCCAAAAGCTCCGCGACGCGTGGCTGCTCGGCAGATGGGACGTCTTTGAAGGTCAGTTTTTCCCTGAATTCAACCCTGTCAGGCACACGGCACCGCGTGCCGCCTTTCCAACGTCGCTTCGCAAATTTCTCGCGTTCGATTATGGACTTGATATGCTTGCCGCGCTGCTCGTGGGAGTTGACGCGGCGGGGAACCTCTACGTTCTGCGGGAGCTTTGTGAATCCAATCACACCCTGCGGGATGCGGCGGAACGTGTTGTCAGTCTTTGCGTGGGGGAACAGATCGAATATGCCGTTGCATCTCCCGATCTTTGGAACCGACGGCAGGATACCGGAAAAAGCGGATTCGAGATCATGCAGGCCGTTCGGGGCATGCCTCCGATGACCCCCGCTGACAACCGTAGGATCCCCGGCTGGCGGATCTTGCGCGAATATCTTCGTCCGTGTGAGGGTGCCCCCATGCTACGGATCGCTTCGGATTGCCGCACGCTCATCGATTCTCTCCCTGCCCTTCTCTGCGATCCCACACGCCCCGAGGACGCGTCGGGAGAGCCGCATGCCGTCACCCACGCCCCCGAGGCACTGCGCTATGCCGTGATGAGCCGCGCCGCACCGTGGTGCGCGGCGGAGGAACCCGACCGAAATTTCCGGTTCACCGCCTCCAAAAAATCCGCTCCCCCATTCAACGGCTGATCGCAAAGCCGAAACCGATCGTGCATACACTCCGCCCCTGCTCTGTGCGCTTGTATCGGAGTGTCCCCAACCTGCCCGATCAAAGAAAAAACAAAGAAAGGATGTTTTTGTAACGCAAAAACAAGGTCATGTAAATGTCCAAAATCAATCCAAAGCACGCCTACGCATCCGAGATCTTTGACGGGTTCGGCGGCATCGGCTCCGAACGGTTACTCGGCACAAAGGCGATGCGCTCGATTCGCAATTTCCGTATTTTATCGGACGGATCGCTCAAAAAAAGATGCGGCTGGCATGCCCCTATGATCTTCGATGCGCCCTTGCGCGGATATTGGTACGGCGCGCTTGCGGGCAAAAGCCTTTGCCTTGCCGTTGCGGGAAGCTATCTTTTCCGTGTGGTAGGAAACGATGAAACCGTTGGCATCGGATCGCTTGAAACACAGTCGGGCAGAGTCCGTTTTTTCGCGTACGGTGAGTCACTTTACCTGCTTGACGGG
Source organism: Oscillospiraceae bacterium (assembly GCA_015063585.1). Lineage (GTDB taxonomy): Bacteria > Bacillota > Clostridia > Oscillospirales > CAG-272 > UMGS1865. Next base: position 12,484 of record SVTW01000040.1, on the reverse strand, counting down.
AACCATCTGCTCCGATACGACCATGAGAGCGATACGCTGGTATCTGCCTCCGGTTACGTACCTCTCTACGGAAGAAATTGGCACCCTACCGAGCTGGGAGAGGTCAATGAACCGCTCAACCTTCTCAACAACCGGATCCGTTTGCACTACTTCAATACTGCCGCCGCGACAAGCTTCTCCCTCCCCTTTTTCGTGACAAGCATTGACGAGGTGCGTCTGGACGGTAAAAAAAGCACCGCCTACACACTCAACGCAACGATGGACGGCTTTACGGTTGGAAGCGCTGCCGCGTCGGTAGAGGTTTGCTGTACCATCGCGCTCGAATCCGAGACGCGCGCACAGCTGATCTCCTCGCCCTGCGCACTGTCGGACAGAGTGGGAAGCCGAGAGCATCTGATGATCTACGGATCGCGCGCGGCAAACCGCTTTTTCTGCGCCGCAGAAGTCACAAACGACATGTATCTGGCTTCAAAGGTCGCCTATCCCGATTCCGACCGTCTTTATTTCAAGCAAAGCGGGATCCTGCTCCTGGGAGACGGATCGCATCCGATCACCTCGGTTTGCCGCCACGAGGACCGCTACCTTGCCTTTCACAAGGACGGCGCGTACTCGGTCTGCTTTTCCGAGGACAGTGACGCGGTTTCGGCGTATTCCCTGCTCTACGGCATGGGATGTACCGCAACCGACGCGATCCGGAAGCTGAACGGCGACCCCGTGATCGTCAATTCGGCAGGTATTTTCTTACTTCATGCCCCCGCTTCCGAGCGGGACGCCTTCACCTTTACCAAATTATCGGATGCGATCAGTGAGCATCTGAGCCCTCAGTTTGCCGCCAATGCGATCACGGTTGAGGATCGCGTGCACGGCGAGCTTTGGTTCTGCGACCCAACGGCAAGCGGCGCACCGATCTACGTATTGCAAACCGCAACCCGACAATGGTATATCTTTGACGGTGTAGAGCCCACCTTCTTTTTTGAGCACGGGGAGCGCATCGGCTTTGGTCGGGAGCTTTATCTCTGCCTTTTTGACGAAGCAAATACAGCCGATTCAAGCGGTCCGATCGTTGCCTCCTTCCAAACGGGGTATCTGCCCTTTTCACACCCCGAAGCTCTGAAGCGCGCGCTCCGCGTTTCCCTTTGCGCCGATGCGAAAAGCCGCGCAACGCTCCGTGTGGAGAGTGCGCACCGTGCAAAATCATTTTCGGTGTCCACCGATCGGGAGCAGCTGCTCCCCGCGGTCTTTGACCACCGCATTGCAATCGGACGCTTTGCTCTGCTTTCGGTTACGCTGACCGACACCTACGGTGTTGGCTCGCGCTATTACCGTCTGGCTCTGTTTGCAAATCTCTGAAAGAAAGGAACTATATGAAACACTACAAAACAACGGCATGGCAGGAATATGAAGCCGGAAAGGAATATAAGCGCCGCATCGGACTTTATGAGCGTGTCCGTCAGAATGAACGCTTCTACCGCGGAGACCAATGGTACGGCACCCATTCCGATCTGCCACGCCCCGTATTCAATCTCATTCGACGGATCACCGATTATCTTGTCTGCGCGATCGTTCCGGGCGATATTCACATTCATTACGATGACGACAGACTTCCCTATCTTGACACCGAGACAATGCGCCGTCGGGTGCAGGAGGGAATCGACGTTTTCAACCGCAACGCCTCCTACCGATGGAAGCGAAACGGCATGCAGGCGTTGATCCGCAAAGCCCTCCTGAACGCGGCGATCTCGGGCGACGGCGTATTCTACTGCTGGTGGGACAGCACCAAGCGAAACGGACAGATCTTTACGGGGGAAATTCAAACCGATCTGATCGACAACACCGATCTGTTTGTGGCTGACGTCAACAGCACCGATCTGCAAAAGCAGGAATATATCCTGCTCTCGGGGCGCGCATCGGTAGCGTCGCTCCGCCGTGAAGCGATCGAGGCGGGCATGCGTGAACAGGACGCCGCACGTATCGTTTCCGACAGTGAAACCGAAAACGGCGCGGGTGATCTTGCGGCATTTGAGCTTGACAGCTCCGAAAAAGCAACCTACCTGATCCGGTTTTACCGTGAAAACGGAAGCGTGATATTTGAAAAATCAACGCGGGACGTGATCATCAAACGCGTCAACACGGGCTTGAAATACTACCCCGTTGCGTATTTCAATTGGAACACTGCCAAAGGGTCCTTTCACGGAAGCGCGCCCGTGAGCGATATGATCGCCAATCAAAAGTATATCAACACCGCCTATTCGATGATCATGAAGCACATGTACGATACCGCTTTTTCCAAAGTGGTATATGACAAATCCAGGATCCCCGAATGGTCCAACGAGGTTGGAGAAGCAATTGCGGCAATGGGCGGCGGAAACGTTGCGGACGCCGTTTCGGTGGTTGGGGTTGGTAAGATGCAGGAGGGCTATGCCGAGCTGATCGAAAACGTGATCGAAACCACCAAGAATATGATGGGTGCGACAGAAGCGGCTCTGGGTGATGCCGCCGCAAACAATACCAGCGCGATCCTGGTCCTGCAGGAGGCTTCCAAGCTTGCGCTTCGTCAGGTCAGCACCGAGCTGCGCCGTTGCATTGGCGATCTTGCCACCATCTGGGCAGACATGCTTTGCGTTTACTGCCCGCCCGAACGCGCGCTCCCCATTGATTCCGACGGTGTTATCAAGGCTGTCAGCCCCGATTATCCGTTGCTTCGCCAGGAGCTTCTCCGCGCAACGGCAACCATCAGTGACGTTGACTCCTACACCCCCGCAACCACCGTCGCGCTCCTGAACCGTTTGCTTGACGGCAACTATATCTCGGTGGAAACCTATCTTGAGCTTTTACCGTCCGGTGCCGTTCAGGACCGCGATAAAATTCTCAAAACCATTAAAACGAAAGGAGCATAAGAAATGAATGATGAAAAAGCAATTTCGAATGATGCGTGCGAGGAAGCTCTGCCGCAGAACGATCCGCCTCTTGCACAAGAGACGGAAACAACCGTTGTGCGAGACGAGTCCCTCCCGCAGGCAGAGATTTCCGATGCGGTCGATTCTGAAGAAGATCCTGAAATTTCTGCTGATCCCGTGCAGGATCCTGATCCTTCTGCTGCCCCGCATCCTGATTCGGACCCGAAAGCTGACCTGGACCAGCTGCGAGGTGAACTGAAGCAGCTGCAAAAAGAGCTTGCGGATCAGCGCAATTTCTACCAACGCGTAGAAAAAGACTACGAAGAATTTCGCACGCTCTATCCCGACACCCCAATCTCAGCACTTCCCGACCGCGTTTGGGACGACGTGCGGTGCGGGATCCCGATCGCTGCCGCTTACGCGCTCGCCGAGCAACGGCAGCGCAGACTTTCCGAGCAGGCTGAAAGCGTCAACCGACAGAACAGTCAACTCTCAAGCGGCGCGTTGCTCGGAACCGAGCCCGAATTTTTCACTCCCGCCGAGGTGCGCGCCATGTCGCGCGAGGACGTGCGGAAAAACTACTCTAAAATTGTCAGCTCCATGAAGCAATGGAACTGACACCTCAAAAAACAAAACAAAAAAGAAAGGAATTTATTATTATGGCAACTAACAACTTTATCCCTACCGTTTGGAGCGAGAATCTCTACCGTGAGCTCACCAAAAAGTACATCGCAGTTGCAAACTCCAACCGCGAATATGAAGGCGAAATCAAGCAGAAGGGCGACACGGTCAAAATCTGCGGCGTCGGCAACATCAGTGTTTACGACTACGTCAAGAACTCCGACCTGTACACGCCCGATGAGATCAGCAAGCAAACGTGCGACCTTGTGATCGACCAGGCAAAGTACTTCAACTTCCAGATTGACGATATTGATCGTGCACAGGCTGACCCCCGTTTGATGGGACTCGCTATGAAAAACGCGGCGGACGCGATCGCAAACGATGCCGATAAGTTCATATACGGTCTGTATTCTGAGGCAGGCAAATCCCTCACCGCCGAGGTTAGCGTCGATACGATCTTCGACAAGCTGATCGAGGCACGCACCCTGCTCGCAAAGAGCAACGTGACCGATCCCTCCGATATTGTATTCGAGGTGAGCCCCGACATCGCCGCGCTGATCCTTAAGGCAAAGGTAAACCTTGCCACCGAAAATACCGACGCGCTTGAAAACGGCTGCATCGGATCGATCGCCGGCTGCAAGATCTTCGTTTCCAACAACATCTACCGCATTCAGAGTGATTTGGGCGCGATCGAGCATAAGTGCCTGGCTCGTACCAAGCGCGCGATCGCATACGCGGAGCAGATCTCCGAAATCATTGCGTATCGCCCCGAGCTTCGCTTCGCGGATGCCGTGAAGGGGCTTCACCTCTACGGTGCGAAGACCGTTTACCCCTCTGAAATGGTTCTGATGAACTTCTCGATCGCAGAACAGGCATAAGAGGTACACATGACCTATCGGAACATCTTTGATTCGGCGGTGGCGCAAATTGCCGAAAAGGTGGGCAGCTATGACGTCTCCGACTATGAGGAGCGCGCGGGGTACATTCTCGCAAGCTTTTGCGCAATTACGGCAGATGCCGACAAGCGTTACCGCGCGGCAAACCGCTTGCCCGCGGTCACACAACCCGAGACTGCCTGCGTTGACCTTGACAGTGTCCTGACCCTGCACACGGTATTTGCTCCCGTTGCGGCGTACTATCTTGCCGCCAATCTTACGGCAGATGAAAACGAGGCGATGAGCGATCGCTTCTTTGCACTTTATTCGGACGCGATCTCCTTGATCCTCTCAACCCTCCCCTGTTCTTCTTCCTCGATCTCGGACGTGTACGGTCTGATGTAAGCCCGCTCATTCGGGCGGTGTTCCTTTAACCGGTTCTTGAAAGAGGCGGGGCAGATGCGAAATCGCATCTGCCCCTTATTTTTTGAAAAAATGCGTCGCATTTGTTTTTTTCGAAAAATGCTCGACTCAAAATGGCTCTTTCGTCGGTTTTTAACGCAAAAAATACTTATTTAAATAGCAAAAAAATGATAGAACTTAGATAAAAAATATGGTAAAATTGAGATACCTAAAAATGAAAGGAGTTCCTCGAACATGAAAACGATGAACCGTATGATCTGCCTTCTCTTGATGCTGGTGATCTGTCTTGGAGCATTTGCAGGCTGTAACACCCCTGAAAATCCCCCCGAAGACACCTCCGACACAGACGAAAGTAAAGAAGAAAGCAGCTCCTCCGATGATGGATCCGACGATACCGTTACCACCATGGACGAAAGAGAACGCGACGACCTGAAGCAGACCTATGATTTTGGCGGCGCACAGGAATTTGTAATTCTCTCTCGTGCAACCACCTCCTATGAGTTTGACAGCTCAAAGGGATTTGACGGAACCGCTGTGGAAATCGCGATCTACGAGCGCAACGAAGAAGTTATGGAGCGTTGCAACCTTGAATTCCGCCTGGAGCCCATTCCGGGTACGTGGGAGGATCGCGATGCTTTTACCACGACCATTCGCACCAATGCCGCTCTTCCCGTGAGTGACTATGATCTGATCGCAACACATCAGGCATATCTCGTTTCCCTGACGCTTGAGGGCGCGGGCTGGGACTTTACCGAGCTCTCCGATATCAACGTAAATAAGAAATGGTGGAGTAAGACCTACTACGACGAGTGCAATTACAACGGTGCGATCTACATGATGTACGGTGACATTGCATACACGCTCTATGAGTATCTGGAAGTGATCTTCTTCAATGAGCAGACCGCAGAAGACCTTGAACTGGGCGACCTTTACGATCTGGCATTGGAAGGAGACTGGACCTTTGCAAAGCTTCAGGAATACACCAAAAAGGTTACCACCAACATGGATGCGGCAGAAACCGACCGCGAATACGGTCTGATCTCCAACGCGCACTCGCACCGCGCACTCTGCTCCTCTATGAACGTTCAGCTTGCCCCCGTTGGCACCGACGGTATGCATGCGTTCAGCATTCTTCTGAAACCCGATCAGGAAGAAATTCTCCAGGGAGTTGCTGATTTTATCGTGGAGACCCCCAACGTTTACTATGACAAGGGCGTTTACACCGCAGAGGAAGTGCTTGACCCGATCTTTGCCGAGGGCAGAGCGCTCTTCTATACGCAAAAGCTCGGACAATCGGGTGTTCTCAAGGGACTTATGAAAGAGGACTACGGCGTTCTCCCCTTCCCCAAATACAACGAAAATCAGAAAGAATACCGCTCCGAGATCTGTGATGAGGTTACGGCAATTCTCGCGCCCTACAACTGTAAGAACCCCGACATGACGGGTACGGTTACCGAAATGCTCTCGATGATCAGCTATCAGGAGGTTATTGATGAGTATTACGGCGAAAAGCTGAAGTATCAGTCCTTTAACAACCCCAAGTGCGTAAAAACACTTGACCTGATCCGCGATGCTTTCGCGCCTAACTTTGTAACGGTTTACTCCTATCCGCTTGAGTTCCCGAACTCGCTCGTCAGCGGTATCATTTCCAACAGCCCCGCAGGGCAGGCAGACAGCGTTTCCGGCGGTTACCTCTCCAAATCGGGTACCTGGCGTCTGCTTTTGAAGGATATTTACGAGAAGCTTGACACAATCGCGGCAGGCAGAACGGTAGGATAATATCCAAATTTAAAGTAAACAGCCAATCCATAAAGAAAAGATCCGACGTGTCTGTCGGATCTTTTCTTTATGGATTATCTGAACCGTCCAAATTCTCGGAAATCCGGCGCATTGCCTGACGGATCTGCGTGAGCGTGTAGCCGTATCGCCCCAGAGAGGAGACCATGCGCCGCTCCTCGGCTGCGTCCTGCGGAAGCGCTACATAGTGCTTTCGGATCAGTGCGGCACAGTTTGCAACAAAGTCCACGTCGGCAAGCAAAGAGTCAAGCGACGCCATCACACCGGCATCAAAGCCGCGACTCCACAGGTGCGCCTGTATCCTTTTTGCGCCCCAGAGCTTACGCAAGCATTTTTCAACCTCGCGCCGCATGTCCTCATTTTCATCGATCAGCCCAACCTCGCAAAGCTTTTCTGCCGCTGCAAGTGCCACGTCACGCCGAAATCCGTGACGTACGATCTTTTGCGTGAGCATTTGCACCGAGTTTGCGCCATAAGAAAGCAAATTTTCCCCGCAACGGATCGCGCGACAAAGATCGGACGCCGCCTCCAAACGTTCAAAAAGGGACTCGTCGATCTCGCCCCGTGTGGGGCGCAATTCGCAGTATTGCTCGGTGGTAAGCAAAAGATTACGCTGTTCCCGATGTTCCCCCGATTCAAGAACCACGCCCACCAATATCTCGGCTCCGTCATGCTGTGCGCGCAGGCTTCTGACCGTTATCGTGATCGGCTCCTGTGCTGACGTGTCCGAAAAAGTGATCATATTCCGTCTCCGCCGTCATCCGACAGACGAAGGTCAAAATCGTCGTCCTCGTCCACCTCAAACTCCTGCTCCATTGCCGCGCCTGCCTGTTCGCTCATTGCGCGAACCTTTGCCTCGACCTCTGCCATGAGCGCGGGATCGGATTCCAGAAGCTGGCGCACTTTCTCCTTGCCCTGTCCGATGCGCTCGCCGTTATAAGAGAACCACGAGCCGCTCTTTTTGATGATGTCAAGCGCGATCGCAAAATCAAGAATCTCTCCGCCGGCGGAAATGCCTTTTCCGTAAAGAATATCAAATTCGGCAACACGGAAGGGCGGCGCCACCTTGTTTTTCACAATTTTACACTTTACGTGGTTGCCGTAAACGTTATTGCCGTCCTTGAGCTGCTCGGTCTTGCGCACGTCGATACGAACCGACGCAAAGAATTTCAGCGCGCGTCCGCCGGGAGTGGTTTCGGGATTGCCGTACATCACCCCAACCTTTTCACGGATCTGGTTGATAAAGATAACCACACAGTTGCTCTTGGAGATAACGCCCGAAAGCTTTCGCATTGCCTGCGACATCATACGTGCCTGCACGCCTACCATCGACTGCCCCATGTCACCCTCGATCTCCTGACGCGGTACAAGTGCGGCAACCGAGTCGACCACGATCGCGTCAACCGCCCCCGAACGTGCGAGTGCCTCACAAATCTCAAGCGCGTCCTCTCCGCAGTCGGGCTGGGATACGAGCAGATCGTTGATGTTCACGCCGAGTGCTTTTGCGTAAACGGGATCAAGCGCGTGCTCGGCATCAATAAACGCCGAGGTGCCGCCGATCTTTTGTACCTCTGCAAGAATATGCAGCGCAACGGTGGTTTTACCCGAAGATTCGGGACCAAAGATCTCCACGATGCGTCCGCGCGGAACACCACCGATCCCGAGCGCGAAGTCCAGAGAGAGCGAGCCCGTGTGGATTGCCTGCACCTCCATGCGCGTGTTTTCACCAAGCTTCATAATGGATCCGGCGCCGAAATCACGCTCGATCTGCGACATTGCCGTTGCGAGCGCCTGTTTTTTGCCTGCCTCATCCAGCCCCATGGGAACGGGGTTTTTCGTTTTCTTTGCAGTTGCCATTGTTATATCCTTTCTGTTCCAATATCGGTTCTGTATTTCCATTGCTATCATTATATCGCGTTCTTTTGGTTTTGTCAAGTACTTTTTCAAATATATTTTTCCATTTTTGGAGTATATTTTTTGACTTTTAAAAAAACAGATCCTTTTGCACACCCTCAATTTCCGAAATTGGTTTTCCAAAAATGGAACTTCGAAGGACAAAAAATAAAAATAATTTGAAAAAATTTTGTTTTTTTGCTTGCAAAGCAAACTAAAAAATGTTATACTATAAAATGGTATATTTTATCGGAAAGGAAAAACTGTATGACGGATTCAAAAAAGAACGCTGACTCGGCAAAGCTCCCGCCTCAAAAGGCACCGCAACCCGAAAGCTTGCTGGATGAGTACGTGAGCAAAAAGAAGCCGACCTCGCAAGCGTCTGCGGCAAAGAAACCCGAAGCCCCGGCGCCTGTCACATCGGACAAGCAAAACACCAAAAAAGAAACCGATGAGAAAAAGACAGCAACTCAAAAAGAGGACGGTCAGCCCAAAAAGGAGAGTCGGCAAGTGAAAGCAGCCGATTCTACCGGATCAAATAAGAAGGAAATCAAAAAAGCGGTCAATCGCGAAACCAAGAAAGAAAAAGAAGCGGAGGACGTAAAGACCTCGACGGCAACCAAAAAGCCCGTGCAAAAAGAGTCGCCCGCGCAAAAACCGCAGAATGATGAAAAAAAGAAAAAGGATAAGAACAACGCGCCCGCAATGCCCACCGACTCGGAGAGCCGCCCGCGCTCGGCAAGACCCGCACACCGTGTACTGCCTTACGTTCTGCTCCTGCTTGCCATCTTCATCGGTGTCTCGCTCATTCTCAACCTCATCTGCAACCCGGGCAACCGCCTTGAAAAAACACCCTCCGAGCATTTAATGGGGATCGTTGGCTATTATATCTGCTACGCGCTCTTTGGCACGTTCGGCCCCGCCGTTTTTGTGCTTCCCCTGCTTCTGCTCAACCTTGCATTTTTCTGGAAACGTTACATTGACCGTCGCATCGCGATCTCCAAGATCGTGGCATCGGCAATCTTTTTGCTTGTGCTGGGCGCGGTGATCCACGTTTTCTGCCTTTTGAATCTTCCCGAGGCACAAAGAAATCTTCCGCTTCACGTCCTGCGCGCAACCGGCGCAAAAATGACGGGCGGCGGCATGATCGGCGGCTCGCTCGGATACCTCTTTTTCCGTTGGTTCAACGTAGCCGGCTCGATCATCGTCGGATTCGCTCTGCTCGCCGTTTCGCTCTTTTATTTTCTCGGTATGACCCCACAGCATGTCTGGGATCATCTCCGCGCACGCCGTGCCGCTCGCCCCGAGCGCACGCCGAGTGTGAGTGAGCAGGATGCGGAGGAGGCACGCAACAAAGCCGAAATGGATGAAAAGATCCGCAGAATCACCGGCAAAAAGGGTGCGGCAACCGATCCGCAGGACAGGACCGACGGTGCGGTCAGCGCAGTCGATCCCTCCCCCGACAAGAAGGCGGAGGAGCGTTTGGCACCCATGCCGATTCCCAAGCTGGATCCCAATGACGGCTCCCGTCCCTTTGTTCCGCGTGACGTTGGCATGAAGCTCAACAGCGAAAATAAGACCGCCGCCCCCGCCTCTGCTCCCGCGCATGCACCCGCCGCTCCCGCGCCTGCCCCCAAAAAGGCAGTTCCGCCCGCAGATTCCAAGCCTATAAAGCAGGAACCCGTGGCAGCACCCGTGCAACCGACAGCAAAGCCGGTGGCACCCGAAAAAAACCGCGATACCGCGGTCGACCCGATCTTCCCCAGAGGGAACGAGCAAAAAACATTGCGTCGCGTTCCTCGTGAGGATCAGAATTTCGATCTTTCCAACGTATTCACCGAAAAACGCGCGCTTCCCTCCACAGTACAGCGCAAGCACGCGCCCGTGCCCCCCGAGGTCCCGCCCGAAAATACGGTGCGCCGTTCCGCAGCAACCCCTACGCCCTCCGCAACCGCACAGGCGCAAAAGCCCAAGACCGCGCCCGCGGCTCAGCCCGTAAAAGTCGATCCCACGGCGACAAAAGCGCCTTCTCTGTCCGCCATCAAGCCCACGCCGAACCAAGGTGGCACTGCCAAGCCTGTTTTCCGTCAGGCAGATAAGACAAAGCGCGACTTTGGGCTCAGCAACGAGGAATTTGAACAGCTTGAGGCAAAGAATGCGCCGCTTCCAAAGGCGGGCGACGCAAAGCCTGCGGGAAAGGACGGAGCGAAAAAGGCAGAGGTCAAAAAGCCCGCCCACGCTCCCAAGCCGGAAGCACCGAAAAAGTACGTCTTCCCGCCGATCTCTTATCTGCATCCGGGTGAGCCCATGACCGAGGAAAACCGCGCCGAGATCCAAGCCAGCATGGAGCAGCTTGCCGCAACGCTCGGAAGCTTCCGTGTCGGTGTTGACGAGATCAACTATTCCTGCGGCCCCACGGTAACGCGTTATGAAGTGGTCCTCAAGCCCGGTGTGCGTGTACGTAACGTTACCAATCTTGCCGACGATATCGCGCTCGCGCTCCGTTCCACCGGCGGTGTTCGTATCGAGGCACCGATCCCCGGCACCAATGCCGTGGGTATCGAGGTTCCCAACAAGACCCGCAGTACCATCTATCTGCGTGATATGATCGAATCCGAAGCGTTCAAGAAATCCGAAAGCAAGCTCACTGCAGGACTTGGTGCCGACATTGCGGGCGATCCCCTCATCTTTGACATCGCGAAAATGCCCCACCTGCTGATCGCAGGTACAACGGGCAGCGGTAAATCGGTATGTATCAACTGCATCATCATGAGCCTGCTCTACAAGGTGCGTCCCGATGAGGTCCGCCTTGTACTGATCGACCCGAAAAAGGTAGAATTCAGCATTTATAAGAACATCCCCCATCTGATGGCACCCGTGGTGACACTGCCCAAGGACGCGGCAGGCGCGCTGCAGGCATCGGTTGAGGAAATGGAACGCCGCTTTGAGATCTTTGAGAACGTCGGTGTGCGTGATTTGAAGGGCTACGATAAGCTTCGTGCCAATGACCCCGACCTGGAAAATCTGCCTCGGATCGTCATTATCATCGACGAGCTTGCCGACCTGATGATGACTGCCAAGAATGAGGTGGAGACCGCGATCTGCCGGATTGCTCAAAAAGCGCGCGCGGCTGGTATGCACCTGATCATCGGTACGCAAAGGCCCTCCGCCGACGTTGTTACGGGTCTGATCAAGGCAAACGTCCCCTCCTCGATCGCGTTTGCGGTTAAATCACAGATCGACTCGCGCGTCATTCTCGACCACGGCGGCGCCGAGGCACTGACGGGTCGCGGAGACATGCTCTTTGTGCCGATCGGTGCCATGCGTGACACCCGCGTACAGGGTGCGTTCGTGGACGATAAGGAAGTGGAAAAGATCTGCGAATTCATCCGCGCTACCAACGGTACAGCACAGTATGACGAACGCTTTACCGGCAAGCTCAAGGAGCTTGCCGCAAACTGCGGAAACAAGGGTAAGAACAATGATGACGTACCGGCTTCCGATGGCGGTGACAAGGGGGACGACCCCAAATACGCGGACGCTGTACGTGTTGCCATCGAAGAGAACCGCATTTCCACCTCCCTGCTCCAGCGCAAGCTTGAGGTCGGCTACAGCCGTGCCGCAAAGCTGATCGACCGCATGCAGTCCGAGGGGATCGTATCCCCGCCCGATGGCTCTAAGCCGCGTTCGATCCTGATCACACGTGATCAATATCTGGAACGCTTCTTCAACGAGGACGGACAGGGCGAATAAAAACACAATGCTTTGCCGCCGGGCAACGCATTAGGGGAGTCCCAAACGCGGATTTGCGTCGGACTCCCCCCCTTTTTTGACGAAAAAGCAATTGACAAACCGAAAAATGTGCGGTATAATAATAGAACAGCTTCGCCGGACGGTCGCGCGGTATGTTGCCGCAAGGTATTACCGTGAGGAAAGTCCGGGCTTCACAGGACAGGATAGCTGATAACGTCAGCCACG
>SVTW01000098.1 GCA_015063585.1 Oscillospiraceae bacterium | reverse complement strand
TTCGACTGCAAAGCAGTCGAAAATTGCGGTGTTTAGCCGCAAAGCAAAAACGTCGGGGGTGAGTACCAAATGCATTTTTGCATTTGACTCACCCCCTTTCTTCTGTTTTTTAATGATATTAATGATATGAGGTGTAGCCGTTGTCACGAGCGGGCGCGGACGCACTGTCGGAGAGGTCCTCAGAGGAGGATTCAGATTGCGATTCTTCGGTCGTGTCGGTTGTTTCGGTCGTGCCTGCGCCGTCGCTTGTATCGGTGCTTTCAGTCTCTTGTGTTTCGGCATCGGGGGCGGGAACATAGTAGATACAGCCGGCAAGCAAGAAAAGAAAACAGGCAAGGAGCAGGAGCAGGGTGAGTGTTTTATGTATCATAGCAATTCCTTCAAAATCGGATTTTCGGTGTTGCGACCGCCAAGCGCTTGGCAGCCTCTGTTTTTATTATAACATAGGAGAGAGCGGCTGTCAAGCGATTTTATAGGCGAGCGTCAAATCCGATTGACAAGTGCACGGGGCTATGGTATAATAATAAAATAATAGGAATCAAACGAAAGGGGAGAGGGCTGTGAACGTGAGGTGCAAGAGAGATTTGTGGGAATTTCTTGCCGCAACGGAAAAAACGGTTGTGATGTACGGCATGGGAAACGGTGCCGATAAGATTTTGCGCGCGTGTGAAGAGAAGGGCATAGCGGTCTCGGAATTTTTCGCGAGCGACGGCTTTGTGCGCGGGCAGGTCTTTCACGGCAAAACGGTGCTTTCCTGGAGTGAGATCAAGGAAAAATACGGCGCGGAACAGGTGATCGTTCTGCTTTCCTTCGGCACGTCGCGCCCCGAGGTCCTGGAGAATATTGCGCGCATCGCGGCAGAGGCGGACCTCTATGCGCCCGACGTTCCCGCGTTTGGAGACGGGCTTTTTGACCGCGCGTTTTTTGAGGCGCACCGCAACAAGCTGGAGCGTGTTTGGACGATGCTCTCGGATGCGCAGTCGCGCCGCATTTTTGAAAATGTGATCCAATTCAAGCTGACGGGGCAGATCCACTGTCTGTTTGATGCCGAGAGCGATCCTGAGGAGGCGATGCAAGAGCGTGTCCGTCCCGCGTCGATCCGAGCTGCTGCCGATCTCGGTGCCTATAACGGGGACAGCATACGCGCGCTGTTGGATCGAGGAATGGGCGGGATCGAGAAGATCTATGCCATGGAGCCCGATACGCGAAATTACCGCAAGCTGCAAGCCTACGCGGAGACCGAGCGGCGCGCGGAGGTGATCGCGGTGCACGCGGGGGCTTGGTCGCGTGAGGAGATCCTTTATTTCGATGCCAGCGGAAACCGAAACGCGTCGTTTGGAGCAAACCGTTCCGAAACACTTGCCGACCGCCCCATGAAGCGGACCGAGATCCATGCGCGTCGGCTGGACGACGTTCTGATGGGTGAGCGGGTGGATTATATCAAGTATGACGTGGAGGGCTCGGAGCGAGAGGCGTTGCTGGGGTCAGCGGAAACGATCGAGCGGTATGCCCCGCGTCTTTTGGTGTCGCTTTACCATCGCAATGAGGATCTGTTTGCCCTGCCGCTGATGATCCGTGAGCGTTTTCCCGCGTATAAGGGCTTTTATCTGCGTCGGTTTCGGGGGATTCCTGCTTGGGATCTCAACCTTTACTGTGAAACGTAGAATTTTTTGACAATAAAAATTTTTTTGTTTTTTTCAAAAAAAGGCTTGACAAACAGGGGGCTGTGTGATATAATACCAATGTTCAGACGGCGATCGCTTCGCACGCGAGCACAATCGCTGGTGTGGCTCAATGGCAGAGCAGCTGATTTGTAATCAGCAGGTTGATGGTTCGACTCCGTTCACCAGCTCCACCAAAGTCCACACAATGTGGACTTTTATATGGGAGATTTCCCGAGTGGCCAAAGGGGGCAGACTGTAAATCTGTTGCGTCTTCGCTTCGGTGGTCCGAATCCACCATCTCCCACCAACAAAAAACGCACTTTTGTCTACTGACAAAGGTGCGTTTTTTGAATGATGTTTGCCTGCGGCAAATGATGTTGGCTACGCCAATGATGACGGCTTCGCCTAATGATGCGTGGCTTCGCCACATTTTTGGCAAACATCGCATCATTGCGACCAACGGGAGCAACATCATTTTGAGCGAAGCGAAAAACATCATATCGCCGTAGGCGATGCATCATTTGACAAACATATGAATTTATGATATAATATTGGAAAAGGAGGTGCGACTATGAAAGAAAACAAACTCGTCGAACTTTCAATGGACTTTTCGGTTGATATTATAAACCTTGTTAAACATCTGAAAGCCAATCACGAAACGATTATATCCAACCAAATCGGCAGAAGCGGCACCTCAATCGGTGCGAATATTCACGAAGCACAATATGCACAAGGAACAAAGGACTTTATATCCAAATTTGAAATAGCACTCAAAGAAGCAAGCGAAACAGGGTATTGGCTTGAACTGCTATATAGAACAAAGTATATTGATGAGCAGACTTTCAAAGCGTTATCCTCTAAATGTACTTCCTTAAGAGTTATGCTGATCGCATCATGTAAAACAGCAAAGGAGAATACAAAATGAAAAAGTATCTTCTCTTTCTTGCTGTATTTATGGTAATTTTATCTCTTGTGTCGTGTTCTTTTGAGCCGATTGTAACTACATATGGTGACAGCGTTCACGAAGCTGTAAAAGAGCACTATGAAGCTTATGAAATTTTGGGGCTTGTTCGTCTTGAAAAAGATGACAAACCCACCTTGCAAAACTTTTGCATAATAAACGATATGCAAGGTAAAATGGATATTCTGTGTATTGCGTATGCTTTAAGTGAAGAAAACAGAGATGATTATA
>SVTW01000001.1 GCA_015063585.1 Oscillospiraceae bacterium | reverse complement strand
CCCCTTAGGAGGGGGCTATTATATCCATTTAACTATGCAGGCGTTCCATTGGATCGGAATACCTTTCTATTATACCATGTTAAGTGAAAAAATGCAAGCCTTTTTCGAACAGTATCTGAATTTTTTGCATTTTTTGATCGGATACTCCGATTCGGTTGTGTGATTTCTTAGCACGGTTTTCTTTTTTGTATTGTGCAAAATGCCAAAAATAAAAAAACAACAAAAAAAACATTGCAATTAAAGAAAAAGTGTGATATGATATAAATGAATAAAAGGACACATTTTTAAATGATGTGTTTAATATGTATAAAAACTTGGAGGGTTGAATCATGGCAGAAATTGCTGTACACTTCAGAAACAAACTCAACGGTTACGATAAAGCTGAAGTAAATCAGTTTGTTAAGGATGCCGAGGCAAAATTGCAAGAGAAGGCGGCTGAGCTCGCAAATCTGCAGCAGCAGGTTGCTGATCTTGAAGCAAGACTGAACAAGATCGTTGGCGAGGACGGCTCGGTTGAGGAAAAGGTTGAGCTTTACGATAAACTGATGAAGAAAATGGACGGCGATTATACCAATCTGCTCACGCCCGCGATTGCAAAGGCAAAGGCGATCGAGGCTAAGGCAGAAAAGGAATACGCGATCCGTATGGACCAGGCTCGTTACTCTGCTGAGGGTATCTATAAGGAAGCAGCTGACCGCATTGCAGGTGTTGTGGATGACAACATGGATAGACTCTACGATCTGCTCGATCAGTTTATCTATTCCAAAACGCTGCCCGGCAGAATCAAGGCACTTATTACAAATTGCAAGCTTCTCACCGCAAAGATCGGCAGCGGCGTGCAGGTTGTAAAGGCTGCTCCCGCAAAGGCTTACGGCAAGGTTAAGGTTAAGTATGTTGCCGTAAAGGAAAAGGTGCAGGAAAAGGTTAATACATACAAGGCAGAAAAGGCAGCAAAAGCCGCAGAAACGGCAGAAGTTGCAGAATAATTTCGTTGCAAAGGATTACGGTTCGTTTTCATGAATATCGGAGAAAAAATTCGCGAGTTGCGTGTTGCAAAGCTGATGACGCAGTCTGAGCTTGCGGGCACACGGATCACCCGAAATATGCTATCCTGTATCGAAAACGGATCGGCACAGCCGTCTCTTTCTACGATCTTGTATATTGCAGGACGTCTCAATGTCCCCGTTGGTTTTCTTTTAGCGGAGGAGGGCGATGAGGTCGTCTATCGAAAAATGAACAGCATGCCCAACATAAAACGGGCATATACAGCCGGAGATTGGTGGGGGTGTCGCAGCCTCTGCCTTTCCGGTTGTCCGGTAGCGGATGATGAAATCAGCTTGCTTTTGGCGAAATGCGACGCGGAGATCGCGGTGGAAGAATTCGAGCAGGGCAGGTTGCATTCGTCATGCCGCTTTTTTGATGAGGCGCTCGACTATGCTGAGAAAACGATCTATCCAACAAACGAGATCGAAGCGCGCGCGCTTGTTTATTTTCGATATATGCAGCGCCTCTCTCCAACCCTTTTTTCGGATATGCTGGATTCCGATAAAACGCTTGGCTTTTTGTGGCAGTCACCTTTTGCGGCGTACGTTGAGGTATTGGAGGCACTTGATCGCGGCGAGCAGGGAAAAGCGATTGACTTTTTGTCCGTAACCGATGAAACGCTTTTCTATGCCGATCATATTCGGGTTCGATTGTTAATGGATTCCATGCATTTTTACGAGGCAAAACAAGCGTTGCGAGCTTTGTTGGATTCGGAAAATCCGCTCAATAAGGTCGACCTTTATACTGTTTTGTGTGAGCTTGAGGTTTGTTGCCGTGAAACCGACGACTATAGGAGCGCTTATAATTACGCAACCGAAAAAATGCAACTGTTAGAACAGTTGCTCAAAGAAATATAAAGAAGAATGCAAAAACAGAAGCAAGGAGCAAACTTTGGGTGCTCCTTGCTTCTGTTTTATAGTGTTTCCGTACGGTAAGTATTTCCGTCAAGCGTTTTCCACGCAAAGGTCTGATCCTGCAAAATCAAATAAGAGCGAGGGGATTGCTCTTTTGGAATTGAAACCGAGCCCGGATTGACGTAGGTAAAGCCTTGGTGCTGAATATAGGAAGGCACATGTGTGTGTCCGCACAAAAGCACCGCGCCGTTGGGAAGTGGTGGGGGATTGTCGTTTCCAAACAAATGCCCATGTGTGGCAAAAATACGAATACCGTTGACCTCAAGCCATGCATAATCGGCAAGAACAGGAAATTGCAAAACCATTTGGTCTACCTCTGCCTCACAGTTTCCTCGTACGCAGAGCACCGCGTCCGCGAACGGATTGAGCATCTCAATCACTTTCTTGGGCGCGTAGCCCGTCGGCAGGTCGTTTCGCGGCCCGTGATAGAGGATATCGCCGAGCAAAAGCAGTCGTTCGGGGGCTTCTCGGTTGTAGGCGTTCAGCAGGTCTTGGCAGTAGGTGGCGGAGCCGTGAATATCGGAGGCAATCATAATTTTCATTGGATTTTTTTCCTTTCATGTGGAAATTATCTATATTATAACTGTTTTTTTACGGTGCGTCAAGGATTTTCTATATAATATAATGAAATTTTAAAATAATTCTTTTTTTGGTTGACAAACAAGATGTATTAGTGTATAATTGTATACATCAAAAAAGAGAGGGAGGAAAGAAAATGTTAGAAACCTCTTTAAAAACCAATTTGTTGGAGCAAAAAAGCTATAAATATTCGCTTCAAGACGTGTCGGAGCCGAACCTTTATCGGGAAATTTACCCCTATACAGAGGTACCGCGAACAGCATTTAACCATCGCCGTGTGCCAATCGGAATGCCCGAGGATATCTGGATCACCGATACCTCATTCCGTGACGGTCAGCAATCGGTTGAACCTTACACGGTCAAGCAGATCGTAGACCTGTTCAAGCTCATGTCAAAGCTTGGCGGACCGTACGGAATTATTCGTCAAACCGAGTTTTTTGTATATAGTCAAAAGGACCGCGAGGCGGTAGCACAGTGTCAGGATCTTGGCTTGAAATTCCCCGAGATCACTACGTGGATCCGCGCGAGCAAAGAGGATTTCAAGCTTGTTCGTGATCTTGGTATCCGTGAAACGGGTATTCTTGTTTCGTGCAGTGACTATCACATCTTCAAGAAAATGAAGATGACGCGCAAGCAATGCATGGATTATTATCTTTCCGCTGTTGCGGAGGCATTTGAGGCGGGCGTTATGCCGAGATGTCATCTTGAGGATATTACAAGAGCCGATTTTTACGGTTTTGTCGTGCCGTTTGTCAATGAGCTGATGAAGATGTCCGAGGACGCAAAGATTCCCGTACGAATTCGTGCCTGCGACACCATGGGCTACGGTGTTCCGTATCCCGAGGTTGCGATCCCGCGAAGTGTTCCCGGCATTATTTACGGACTGCAGCACTATTCCGACGTGCCCAGTGAAATGCTTGAGTGGCACGGACACAACGATTTCTACAAGGCGGTTACAAATGCCACCACGGCATGGCTCTACGGCGCGTGCGGCGTGAACTGCTCACTGCTCGGAATTGGCGAGCGAACCGGAAACGTCCCGCTTGAGGCAATGATCTTTGAATATGCCTCGATGCGCGGTTCCCTCGATGGAATGGATCCCACGGTTATTACCGAGATCGCGGACTATTTTGAGCACGAGATCGGATACAAGATCCCTCCCATGACGCCCTTTGTAGGACGGAGCTTTAACGTAACCCGCGCGGGCATTCATGCCGACGGACTGCTCAAGGACGAGGAGATCTATAACATTTTTGATACCAAGAAGATTCTCAACCGTTCGGCTTCCGTATTGCTCGGAAAAGCCTCCGGCTTGGCGGGTATCGCGTATTGGATCAATGAAAATTACCGCTTGTCACCGTCCGAGGCGGTGGATAAGAGAGACCCACTTGTAATTGCGCTGAAAGAATGGATCGACAAGGAATACGAGGGAGGCCGTCAAACCATGCTGTCGGTCGGGGAGCTCGAGGAGAAGATCGAAGTGTTGTCCAACAAGCGTTTTTCAAGACTGTAAGGAGGACCGATTATGTTAGAACACAGAACGATATCGCTCGCAGAGCAGGTTTTTGATCGGTTGGAAACCGAAATTTTATCGGGAAAATATCAGCCGGGCGAAATTTTGACCGAGCTGAAGCTGGTTGGTGATCTCGGTGTCAGCCGCACACCGATCCGAGAGGCATTGCATCGCTTGGAGCAGGAGCACGTGATCGAGATTACGCAGAAGGGCATTTTGGTATTGGGTGTCAGCCGGCAGGATCTGGAGGATATTCTGGAGATCCGCATGCGTGTGGAAGGTCTTGCCGCATATATGGCAGCAAAACGGATCACCCCTGAGGAGCTTGAGGAGCTTCGCGAAACGGTGGAGCTGCAGGAGTTTTACGTACCTAAGAAAGATGCTGACCGTATCAACGTCATGGATACGAAATTCCATTTGTTGATCTATCGCTTTGCCGGCAGTACACCGCTTTATGATACCTTGATGCCGCTGCACAAAAAGGTGTTGAAGTACCGTCGCGCATCGGTTGAAAACGAGGTACGGTCTGCCTATTCTTCGCAGGAGCATCGCGCGATCTTTGAGGCAATTGCTTCTCACGACGCGGAACGCGCTGAGGAGCTGATGCGCATTCATATCGCAAACGCAAAAGAGTATATTCAGAAAAAGGGGAATTCATAAAAAATGGGACTTACCATAGCACAAAAAATTATTAAAGCGCACCTGATCAGCGGGGAGATGACGGTTGGGAGCGAAGTTGCGCTTCGCATTGACCAAACGCTGACGCAGGATGCAACGGGCACGATGGCATATCTTGAATTTGAAGCAATGGGAATCGACCGTGTGCGCACCGAGCGGAGCGTGGCATATATTGACCACAACACGCTGCAATCGGGATTTGAAAATGCCGATGACCACCGTTTCATTCAGTCGATCGCAAAGAAGCACGGTATCTATTTCTCGCGCCCCGGTAACGGCATTTGCCATCAGGTACATCTGGAACGCTTTGGAATCCCCGGTAAAACGCTGATCGGATCGGATAGCCACACTCCCACGGGCGGCGGCATCGGTATGCTCGCGTTTGGAGCGGGCGGTCTTGACGTAGCGGTCGCCATGGGCGGCGGTGCATATTACATCACCATGCCGAAAATGATCAAGGTCAATCTTACGGGTAAGCTTCGTCCATTCGTAACCGCAAAGGATGTCAGCCTTGAAATCCTTCGCATTCTTTCGGTAAAGGGCGGCGTCGGCTCAATCATCGAGTGGGGCGGTGAGGGCATTCAAACGCTTTCGGTTCCCGAACGCGCTACCATTACCAATATGGGTACCGAGCTTGGTGCCACTACCTCGATCTTCCCGTCGGACGAGATCACGCGAGAATTTTTGCGCGCGGAGGGCAGAGAAGCCGATTTCGTTGCGCTTGCAAGCGATCCCGACGCGGTTTATGACCGTGTGATCGACATTGATCTTTCCGAGCTCAAGCCCCTGATCGCATGCCCGCACAGCCCCGATAACGTGGTTACGGTTGAGAGCCTCAAGGGTACGAAGGTGGATCAGGTTTGCATTGGCTCCTGCACCAACTCTTCGTTGCTCGATATGCTCAAGGTTGCCGCGCTTCTCAAGGGCAGAACGATCAAGCCCGACGTCAGCCTTTCCATTTCTCCCGGCTCCAAGCAGGTTCTTTCCATGCTTGCCGATTGCGGTGCTCTTTCCGATATTCTCGCGAGCGGTGCGCGCGTGCTGGAATGCGCGTGCGGTCCTTGTATCGGTATGGGATTCTCGCCCAATTCCGCGGGTGTGAGCCTGCGTACCTTCAACCGAAACTTTGAAGGACGAAGCGGAACTGCCGACGCGAAGGTTTATCTGGTATCTCCCGAAACCGCGGTTGCGGCGGCTCTGACGGGGGAGATCACCGATCCGATCCTGCTTGGCGAGATGCCCGAGATCCAAATGCCCGAGGCATTTAAGATCGACGACAGCGCTGTGATCGCCCCCGCATCGGTTGAAGAAGCGAAATCGCTTGAGATTCTGCGCGGGCCCAATATCAAAAAGTTCCCCGACTGCCATCCGCAGGCGGATTCGATTCGTGCGGAGCTGGTTCTGAAGGTAGGGGACAACATTACAACCGACCACATCATGCCCGCGGGCGCGAAGATCCTGCCGTACCGTTCCAATATTCCGTTCCTGTCACAGTATTGCTTTGGTGTGTGTGATAAAACTTTCCCCGAGCGTGCCAAGGCAGCGGGACAGAGCATCGTGGTGGGCGGTTCCAACTACGGTCAGGGCTCCTCGCGTGAGCATGCCGCGCTTGTGCCGCTCTATCTCGGCGTGCGCGTTGTGATCAGCAAGAGTTTTGCGCGTATCCACGTTGCAAACCTGATCAATGCGGGCATCATGCCGCTGACCTTTGCAAATCCCGACGATTACGATAAAGTATCGCAGGGCGATACCCTCTCGATTGCAGGTATCTGGGCGGGTATGGACAGTGGAAGCATGACGCTTGTCAACGAGACGAACGGCGAGCGGATCAATCTTGTTTGTAATTTTACCGATCGTCAAAAGGCGATCCTCAAGGCGGGCAGTCTGCTCGACTATACCCGCGAGCAAATTTAAAAAAAGGTCCTTTAGGATTCGGAGGTATTGAATATGAAAAGGATTATGATGAAAACGCCGCTTGTTGAGATGGACGGCGATGAAATGACAAGAATTCTCTGGCAAATGATCAAGGATGAGCTTTTGTTGCCTTTTGTTGATCTGAAAACCGAGTATTATGACCTCGGATTGCCCGAAAGAGAAAAAACAAAGGATCAGGTTACCTTTGACTCCGCATACGCCACGCAAAAATACGGGGTCGCGGTTAAGTGTGCAACCATCACGCCGAATAAACAGCGTGTGGAGGAGTACAATCTGAGCGAAATGTGGAAAAGCCCGAACGGCACGATCCGCGCGATTCTTGACGGAACGGTTTTCCGCGCTCCGATTCTGATTGACAGCATTCGTCCCGCCGTTCGCAATTGGAAAAAGCCGATTACCATCGCGCGCCATGCCTACGGTGATATCTACAAAGCAACCGAATACCGCGTTCCCACTGAGGGAAAGGCAGAGATCATTTTTACCGACAAGGACGGCAAGGAGACCTTCCACGAAACGGTTTATGATTTCGAGTGCGCAGGCGTTTTGCAGGGAAGCTACAACAAGGATAGCTCGATCCGTTCCTTTGCGCATTCCTGCTTCCAATATGCGCTGAATACCAAGCAGGATCTGTGGTTTTCAACAAAGGACACCATTTCCAAGCAATATGATCAGACCTTCAAGCTGATCTTCCAGGAAATTTACGAAAATGAGTACAAGGCAGCCTTTGAGGCGGCGGGAATTACTTATTTCTACACGCTGATCGACGATGCTGTTGCGCGTGTGATCCGTTCGGATGGCGGTTTTATCTGGGCTTGTAAAAACTACGATGGCGACGTGATGAGTGATATGGTATCCACTGCGTTCGGCTCGCTTGCAATGATGACCTCGGTGCTTGTTTCTCCGGACGGAAAGTATGAATACGAGGCGGCACACGGAACGGTTACCCGTCATTATTATCGTTATCTGAAGGGCGAGGAAACCTCTACTAACCCCATCGCAACCATTTATGCGTGGTCGGGCGCGCTTCGCAAGAGGGGCGAGCTGGACGGGCTTGACGAGCTTGTGAATTTTGCGGATCAGCTGGAGGGGGCATGCATCGATACCCTCAACAGCGGTGTTATGACAAAGGACCTTGTGGGTCTGGTATCGGCTGAAACCAAGACCTCCGCCGTGAATTCCCGCGAGTTTATTCTTGCGATCCGTAAGAATCTCGAAGCCCGCCTGTTGGCAGAATGAAGGGGAAATCAACAGGGGCAAGGATCTCACTCGTTTTAGCAATGACGATTTTCGGAACCATCGGGATCGCGCGCAAATTCATTCCGTTGCCATCGGGCATGGTTGCATTTGCGCGCGGAGCGATCGGCATGCTGTTTCTTTTGGGAATCCTGTTGATCCGCCGAGAGCGTGTGGAGCGATGCTTGCTCGTGCGACATCTGCCCATGCTCATTCTTTCGGGGGGCTTGATCGGCTTTAATTGGATCTTGCTGTTTGAGGCATACCGCTATACAACGGTGGCAACCGCAACGCTTTGCTATTATATGGCTCCGCTTTTTGTAATGTTGCTCTCTCCAATCATTCTCCATGAGCGTTTGACAGGGAAGCGCATCGGTTGCATGGTCTTGGCTTTTATCGGTATGATCCTGGTTTCGGGAGTGATCGAAACCGGTTTTGGTGGGATCAGCGAGCTAAGCGGCGTTTTGTTTGGCTTATCCGCCGCACTTTTATACGCATCGGTTGTGATTCTGAATCAATTTCTGAAAGAAATTCCGGCATTCCAAAAAACAGCGATCCAGCTTGGGTCGGCGGCGCTTGTAGTTTTGCCTTATACGCTGATTGTTGAGCCTCGGATCACCGAGCCGCTTGCATGGTACGTTCTTCCGCTTTTGATTCTGGTTGGTATTCTTCATACCGGTATCGCGTACGCGCTTTATTTTGGATCCATGAAGGCTTTGCCCGCACAAACGGTGGCGCTCTTCAGCTATCTTGATCCCATTGTGGCAATTCTGCTTTCTCTGATCGTTCTGCGTGAGCCGATGACGCTCCTCTCCGCAATCGGTGCGGTTCTGATCCTCGGATCCACCGTTTTGAGCGAGCGGGTTTGACACATGCTTCAAAAATACATTAAAAACAGACGGAAAGATCGCTTTTCGTCTGTTTTTTTGCTAAAAATACAGTGTGATAGCCGTTTGATTCGACATTTTTCTATTTTTATACAAATAATTCTTGACGAATCCCGAAACATGTGCTATAATTTTCTTACAAATAAAATGTAAGGAGATTTTTTGTCATGGGATCCGAAGATAAGAAGGTCATTGATCAGAAAATTAAAGAGGCAGAGCGCGAAGAGAAAAAGGCACTTCGCAAAAGACAGCGTGAGCTTTTGAAAAAGGAAAAGGTTAGCTTCTTTGCTGATTTCAAGAAGTTCATCACCAAAGGAAACGTTCTCGATCTTGCCGTTGCCGTTGTGATCTCCACAGCGTTCAACGCAATCGTAAACGGACTTGTGAAAAACATCATTACCCCTGTTGTAACCTACTTCACCAGCGGTGTCAGCATCGACGAGTGGAAGTATGTTTTGCAGGAAGAAGTCGTGGTTGATGAGGTCGTAGAAAAGGCGGAGATTGCCATTCAGTACGGTCTGTGGCTACAGGCAATTCTTGATTTCTTCATTATCGCCCTCAGTGTGTTTGTTGCGGTTCGTATCATTCGCAAGGCTGAGCGCGCGTTGAATGCAAAAGAAATTGCAAAAAAAGAAGCGGAAGAAGCGGCAAAGAAGGCTGAGGAAGATGCAAAAGCTGCGGAAGCGAAAGCAGCGGCGGATGCGGCGGCAGCGGCAGAGCAGGCAATTCGCGATGAATTTTACGCAAACGTTCGTGAGCAGGCACTTCTCCTGCGCGAAATTCGCGACAATCTGAAAAAATAATATTTTAGCTGAAAAGGTGCTCGATAAATGTAATTTGCATTTCGGGCACCTTTCTTTTTCTTATATTTTTATGTTTTTTCTTCATTTTAACTTTACAAAATGAGAGAAATGTGGTATAATAAAACGGTTATGTGAATCAGAGCCAAAGAAGGAGGCAAAGGGCATGCGACTTGATAAAATGCTTTCGGAGTGCGGTGTGGCAACACGGTCCGAGAGCGGAAAAGCCG
This sequence comes from Oscillospiraceae bacterium, assembly GCA_015063585.1. Classification (GTDB taxonomy): domain Bacteria; phylum Bacillota; class Clostridia; order Oscillospirales; family CAG-272; genus UMGS1865. Next base: position 97,050 of record SVTW01000001.1, on the reverse strand, counting down.
CGCGTGCGGGCAGAATTACGGTCAACGGAATTTCGGTGCGCAAGGCTGACCAGCAGGTGGACCCTGAGCGTGATTGCGTCGTTTATTGCGGAAGCGTTGTTCGTTACCGAAAATACGTTTATCTGATGCTCAATAAACCCGATGGATATATCAGCGCAACGGAAGACGGCAGGGGAGACCCCGTTGTAACCGAGCTAGTGCCGGAGGAATACCGCAGAATGGACATTTTTCCGTGCGGACGCCTGGATAAGCATACGCTTGGGCTGATGCTCCTGACCAATGACGGTGCGCTTTCCCATCGCTTGCTTGCCCCCAAAAGCCATGTTTCCAAAAGCTATCGCTTCCGCGTTAAATTTCCTCTTTCCGAATCGGATATTATGGCGCTTGAAGCCGGTGTTGACATCGGTGGTTATCTTACCAAGCCCTGCCGAGTTGCGCGCAACGGTGAGCGCGACGGCGTGATCACGATCACGGAAGGAAAATACCATCAGATCAAGCTGATGATGGAAGCGGTGCATAACCAAATTACAGAGCTGGAACGAATCTCCTTTGGCGCACTCACATTGGACCCCGCGCTCAGCCGCGGTGAGTGGCGGGAGTTGACCGCACAAGAGCTTGCTGAGCTGCAAAAGCATTGATATTGATTTTCAGACGATACAGAAAGGAACCCCGATCCAACATGAATATTCTTGAAACACTTGCACAGGAATTTAAACTCAAAACAGAGCAGGTCGAACGAACCGTTGAGCTGATCGACGAGGGCAACACGATCCCCTTTATTGCGCGTTACCGCAAAGAGGTAACCGGCAGCCTTGATGACAGCGTTTTGCGTGACCTGAATGACCGACTGACCTTTTTGCGTAATATTGAGAAAAGAAAGCAAGAGGTTTCCGAGCTGATCACCGCGCAGGAAAAGATGACCCCCGAGATTCAGGCGGCAATCGATGCGGCGAAAACAATCACCGAGGTCGATGATATTTACCGTCCCTTCCGTCCGCACAGAAAGACGCGCGCGTCTGTTGCGCGTGAAAAGGGGCTTGAGCCGCTTGCCGAATTGATGATGGCACAGCAGGAATCCTATGATCCCGCGCTTGAGGTTGCGGCTGAGGCGTTTATTGACGAAGAAAAGGGTGTTGCGAGTGCAGAGGATGCTCTGCAAGGCGCAAAGGATATTATCGCGGAGGATATTTCGGATAATGCCGAATATCGAAAAGAACTTCGCCGTCTGACCTTTGAATTTGGTATTCTTACCACAAAACAGGCAAAAGATGAAGATTCGGTCTACGCGCAGTATTACGAATATTCCGAGCCGCTCAAAAAGGTGCTTCCGCACCGCGTGCTTGCGATCAATCGCGGTGAAAAGGAGGGCTTCCTCAAGGTTGACGTTTCGGTTGCCTCCGAGATCGTTCTCAACTATCTTTTCGCGCAAATCCTGCTCGGCAATAACAGCCCTGCCGAAAAATACGTTTCCGCGGCGATCCTTGACAGCTATGACCGTTTGATCGCTCCTTCGATCGAGCGCGAGATCCGCAATGACATTTTTGATAACGCTAGCGAGGGCGCGATCAAGGTATTTGCCGATAATCTGAGCCATTTGTTGATGCAGTCGCCGCTGAAGGGCAAAACCGTGCTCGGATTTGACCCCGGTTATGCGCATGGATGTAAGCTTGCAGTGGTTGATAAAACGGGTAAGGTGGTCGACACGGCTGTTATTTATCCCGTGGAACCGAGAAAAGAAATTGAAAAGAGCAAGTCGATCATCAAGCGTCTGATCGCAAAGCATAAGGTCGATGTAATCGCGATCGGAAACGGTACCGCCTCTAAGGAAAGCGAGATCTTCATTGCGGAGTTGCTCAAAGAGATCGAGGCAAACGTGAAATATATCGTTGTCAGCGAGGCGGGAGCGTCGATCTATTCGGCATCCAAGCTTGCCGCCGAGGAGTTTCCGGAATTTGACGTTATGCAAAGAAGCGCGGTTTCGATCGCGCGTCGCTTGCAGGATCCTTTGGCAGAGCTGATCAAGATCGATCCCAAGGGCATTGGCGTGGGTCAGTATCAGCACGATATGAAGCAAGCGCGTTTGGATGAGGCGCTTGGCGGAGTGGTTGAGGATTGCGTAAACGCGGTTGGCGTGGATCTGAATACCGCATCTTACTCGTTGCTCTCCTATATTTCCGGAATTAACATCACGTCCGCGAAAAATATTGTAAAATACCGTGAGGAGAATGGGGAATTTACCTCTCGTGCCCAACTGCTTAAGGTTCCGCGTATCGGCGCGAAGGCATATGAACAAGCGGCAGGATTTTTGCGCGTACCCGGAGGAAAAGAGATTTTGGATAATACGGGGGTTCATCCAGAGTCCTATGCCGCAACCGCTATGCTGCTTGAGATGTTTGGATATACCAAGCAGGACGTGGCGGACGGAACGATCGGTAAAAATCTCGGGGATAAGGTGCGTAAGGCGGGAATTGCCGCCGTTTGCGAAAAGCTTGCGATCGGTGAGCCCACGCTCTTTGATATCCTCAATGAACTCGAAAAGCCGGGCCGAGATGTCCGCGATACGCTTCCGCCTCCCGTTCTGCGAGATGATATTCTTTCTTTGGAGGATCTCAAACCCGATATGGAACTGACGGGAACCGTTCGAAACGTAATTGACTTCGGCGCGTTTGTAGATATTGGCGTTCATCAGGACGGTCTTGTGCATATTTCGCAGCTTTGCGATCGCTTTGTAAAGCATCCGTCTGAGGTCGTTAAGGTCGGCGATATCGTTAAGGTTCGTGTGTTGAGTGTTGACGTTGCGAAAAAACGCATCGGTTTGACCATGAAATCGAAATCAAAAGCTTAAAATTTTAATATATTAAAAGCAAAACCTGCCGAATTCTGTTAAAAAAACAAAAATCGAAACAGGGGTTGTGCAAGATGCACAATAATATACCTTCATTTTTGGGGAAATAAACTCTTTCTTTTTTGAGAAAAATTTGGTACAATATTATACGATAAAAATAATGCCGCGAATGAATGCGGTTATGAGGAGGATAAAAAAATGGCAAGTTTATCTCTGAGACATATTTATAAAAAGTATCCCGGTGGTGTTACCGCGGTATCTGACTTCAACCTTGAGGTTAAGGACAAGGAATTTCTCGTATTGGTTGGACCTTCCGGTTGCGGTAAGTCTACCACGCTTCGTATGATCGCAGGCTTGGAGGAAATCTCCGAGGGCGAGCTTTTCATCGGCGACCGTCTTGTAAACGACGTTGCACCGAAGGACCGTAAGATCGCGATGGTGTTCCAGAACTACGCTCTGTATCCTCACATGTCCGTGTTTGAAAACATGGCATTCGGCTTGAAGCTGAGCAAGGTTCCGAAGGAAACCATTAAGAAAAAGGTTGAGGACGCAGCTCGCGTTCTTGATATCACCCACCTTCTTGACCGTAAGCCGAAGGCTCTTTCGGGTGGTCAGAAGCAGCGTGTAGCGCTCGGTCGTGCAATCGTTCGTGATCCTCAGGTATTCTTGCTTGACGAGCCGCTTTCCAACTTGGACGCAAAGCTCCGTGCAGCGATGAGAACCGAGCTTACCAAGCTCCACAACCGTGTGGAAACCACTTTCGTATACGTAACGCACGACCAGGTCGAGGCTATGACGATGGCAACGAGAATCGTTGTTATGAAGGACGGTCTGATCCAGCAGGTTGATACTCCTCAGAAACTTTACGATGAGCCCGTTAACATCTTCGTTGCAGGCTTTATCGGCACTCCTCAGATGAACTTCCTCAACGGTACGCTTGTAAAGAAGGGTAACGACGTTTACTTTATCTATGAGGGCAATGAGCTTAAGCTGCCCGCAGATAAGGCAAACAATCCTGCTCTCGCTGAGTACATCGGCAAGGAAGTCGTTGCAGGTCTCCGTCCCGAGTGTATCTTCGATGATGAGCTCAACATCGGCAAGTGCGAGGGCGCAACCCTTGATGCATACGTTGACGTTACCGAGCTTATGGGTGCAGAGATTTACCTCTACCTCAACGTTGGCGAAGAGGGCAAACTCACCGCTCGCGTTTCTTCGAGATCCAAGACCCGCGCAGGCGAGACCATTAAGCTTGGCTTTGATATGACCAGAATGCATATCTTTGATAAAGATACCGAGCGTTGCATTCTCCACTGATTTTATCAATTTTGGGGCTTCGTCCAATCGACGAAGCCCTTGTTTATTTTATGGAATGTTTTATTTTTTTAAGGAAAAGACTTTACAATGATATAATTTTATGATAGAATAATATGTAACTTTATAAAGAATCGGAAAGGAGGCATGCAGGTGACGAAAAACGAGACCTATTACCGCAGAGTAACAGGGGCGGCGGGTATGACGCTTTTGCTTTTTTTGTTGCTTTTGAATCTTTTCAGCATTTCACTTGTTTTTGTGCAAGATCTGTTTTACCACTTTTTCTATCCAACTCCCGCAACGGTAGTCTATCAGCTCTATTATGCCGCGGGGTATATGCTCAGCTTTATGCTGCCTGTCCTTCTGTTCCGACATTTGATTCGATCCAAGCACTATCCCTACCGTCCCATGCAAATGTCAGCGCTTCCGTCTCCGTGGATCTTTTTGCTTTTGCCGGCAACTGTTGCCGTCATCTTTTCCGCGGCGCGCTTGAACGCAACCTTTGTCAATATCGTTTCCTACGTTCCGCTCTCAACCGAGTCCCTGATCCCCGGCACAAACCCGTCGCCTCTTGGCTTTGAATGGGTTTTGGAAGTCATTGCGCTTTGCGTGGTTCCGGGATTTTGCGAGGAGTTCCTTTTTCGGGGTGCCATACAAACCAATCTCCGTCCGTTCGGCAGGGGAAACGCAATTTTAATCTCTGCTTTTCTGTTTTCTATGATGCATCAGAACCCCGCACAGATTCTTTATACCTTTGTTGCGGGCATTTTTCTCGGCATTGTTTATGAGAAAACAAACAGCCTCCTTTGTTGCAGCGTGTTGCATATGTTCAACAACTTTATGTCCACAATGGAGGATATGGTCTATCTTGGGATTGACCATGTTTTCCGTTCCACAATTGCCATTTATATTTTCGAGACCGTTCTCTTTATCCTCGGTGTTATATCAATTGCGATCCTGATCATTCGCTTTTCGAAGCAGGACGTGATCCTTCGGGAGGGGATTTTTGAAAGGTCCACGTCGGTAGCTGACGGGTACGCTTCTCATCCAATCTCACCGGCTGCGGTTCGAAAATATTTTATGACACCCTCCATGATCATTTTCTTGGTCCTTTCGGTACTTCAAATCCTGTTTATTTTGGTGATAAATTATGTTTATGGCTTCTTCTGATCGCTCCAATGATCGTATGGATGAAAAATGGATGCGCATTGCCATGCAAGAGGCAGCGCTTGCCGCTGATGCGGGAGAGGTGCCGATTGGGGCTGTAATCGTGCAAGGGGAAACGTTGATCGCACAGGCGCATAACCGATGCGAACGAGACGGAGACGCAACGGCGCATGCCGAATGCCTTGCAATTTCCGAAGCTTGCCGAACGCTTGGACGTTGGCGGCTGTCGGATTGCACGCTTTACGTTACCTTAGAGCCATGTCCCATGTGCGCGGGAGCGGCGGTCAATGCCAGAATCCCCCGTGTCGTATTTGCAGCAAAGGATCCTCGCATGGGAGCCTGCGGCAGTGTTTTAAATCTTTCCTCTTATCCGCTTGAAATCACCCCCCTCTATCAGTCGGGCGTGATGGCAGAAGAATCTCTCGCGCTTTTACGTCAATTTTTTGAGGCGTTACGAAAAAAGAAAAACCAATAAAATCATAAGATAGGATAATCCGTATCTGCATAAATTCTCCAAATCAGAAAGGCTGATGTTTAACATGTCCAAAGTGATGATTCCCGATGGCTACCAATCCTTCTTGAGCCTGCGTCAAACCGAATGCGCAATTAAAAAGGTAAAGGATTTCTTTGAAAAGGATCTTTCGATCCAACTCAATCTCACGCGCGTTTCCGCGCCGCTGTTTGTAGATACCAAGAGCGGACTCAATGACGATCTCAACGGTGTTGAGCGCGCCGTTCGCTTTGATCTTTTATCCGGCACCGATCTTGAAATCGTTCATTCTCTTGCAAAATGGAAGCGTTTTGCCCTGCAAATGTACGGTTTTGAGGTTGGGGAAGGGCTTTATACCGATATGAACGCAATTCGGCGTGATGAGGAAACCGACAATATCCATTCCATTTTTGTGGATCAATGGGACTGGGAAAAGATCATTACGCGAGAGCAACGCACGCGTGAGACCCTGCATGCGGTTGTAAACTGCATCTATGACACCCTGCATCACACCGAAAACTATATTGTAAACGAATATTCCTTTATCGGCAAGCTTTTGCCTGAAAAGATCACGTTTATCACCGCGCAGGAATTGGAGGACCGTTGGCCTGAAAAGAGCGCGAAGGAACGCGAATATGCCGCGGCGAAGGAATACGGAGCGATCTTTTTGGAACAGATCGGCGGAAAGCTGAAAAGCGGCAAGATTCACGATGGCAGAGCCCCCGACTATGACGATTGGTCACTCAACGGTGATATTATCGTGTATTATCCGATTCTTGATATTGCTCTTGAACTTTCTTCCATGGGTATCCGCGTCGATGAGGAAACACTTCGCCGTCAGCTTGCCGAGCGCGGCTGTACCGAACGTGAAAAAATGCCGTTCCATCAGGCACTTCTGAACGGAAAATTGCCTTATACGATTGGCGGAGGTATCGGTCAATCGCGTATGTGTATGTTCTTTTTGCGTAAGGCGCACATTGGCGAGGTGCAGTCCTCTCATTGGTCCGAGGAGGAAATTCAAATTTGCGAAAAAAAGGGAATTCACTTGCTTTGATCCCTTTCGAACGGCAGGGTCGGCAAGATTGTCGATCCTGTTTTTTCGCTTGAAAGGAGCGTTTTTAGAATGAAATACGGTTTCCGATTTTGTCTGCTTGCGGTTTGCATGCTTTGCTTGCTGCTCGCTTCTGCCTGCATATCCTCACAACCAAGTGAGCCGCTTCCCGGTGTTCGCGAGCTGACTTATGGCGTGGGAGCACCCCTGCCGCATGCCGAGGATTTTTTTGAAACGGCATTACCTGACGGATATACCGCAAAATTTGCCGAAGAATACAGCTTTTCGCATACGGGAAGCTATTCCATTCGAATCCTTGTTTCCGACAAAAGCGGAAAAGAGACTGCATTTGATACCTCGTTTACGCTTGTCATGGACCATGAGCCTCCTCTGATTCACGGTGTCCGAGATCTTTCGGTTTGTATCGGTGACGGAGTATCCTACCGAAACGGAATAACCGTTTCGGATAACTGCGACGGTAAGATCGAGCTTTTGGTTGATTCCTATGCGGTGGATCTTTCCGCTGAGGGGCGCTATCCCGTATTTTACACGGCGATGGACGCGGCAGGGAACCAAACAGTGAAGCAGATCACGGTCTACGTTTATCGGGAGGTTGTAACCGAGGAGATGCTATACGCGTTGCTGGATCCCATTATTGCCGCCAATATTCCAAGCTCCGCGAGCAAAGAAGATAAAGTGCGGGCAGTTTACGATTATGTCTATTATTCTGTTTCCTATGATCCCGTATCGGATAAAAACGATTGGGTACGCGCGGCATATGATGGGCTTCGCACGGGGGAGGGCGATTGCTACACGTATTTTGCGCTCTCAAAAGCCTTTTTTGAACGGCTTGGAATTGAAAATATTGATATCAAACGAACCGAGGGCATTGTAGACGAACGCCATTATTGGAGTCTGGTGAATATTGGCACCAAAACGGAGCCCTTGTGGTATCATTTTGACGCAACGAGACTCAGCGGAATTCAACACAGCGGTTGTCTTTTGACCGATCTGCAGGTGCAGGCATATACGCGTCAACGCTTTGATGTTTCGGGTGTGAATGGATATTTTTACGCATATGACGTAACACAGTATCCTGCAAGTGCCGAGCGGATCATTACCCCAACCCCCAGCCTGGAACCCTACTATTGAGAGAGGATAAACACATGCAAACCAATATTTTGGAATATTTGGAAGCAACGGCACCGCGCCTGCCGCAAAAGATCGCATATTCCGATGGCAGTTATGATATGACATTTTCCGAACTGCTCCGCGCGTCGCGCACCATTGGAAGCACGCTCCTGCGAGATGGTTTCCGCGGCGAGGCGATTGCGATCCTTATGGCAAAGCACCCACGACAGATCGCCACGTTTTACGGTGCTGTATATGCGGGCTGTTACTACGTTTCAATCGATCCCGATATGCCCGTGCATCGAATGGAGAGCATTCTCGCCACGGTTCATGCCCGTGTTTTGATCGTGGATGAAAAGAGCGAGAAAACACTCAAGAATCTCAACTTTTGCGGGAAAGTACTGCGTTATAACGAAATTTCGGTGGGGCAGGAGGATCAAAGAGCACTTGATTCCGTACGCGCCGAGCAGATTGATACCGACCCGATCTATATCGTCTTTACCTCGGGATCAACAGGCGTTCCGAAAGGTGTGGTCGCCTGCCACCGCTCGGTGATCGACTACGTTGAAACACTTTGCGCGGCACTTGGGTTTTCAGAGGATACGGTATTTGCAAATCAAACGCCTCTTTTCTTTGATGCGCCGCTCAAGGAGCTGATGCCTGTAATCAAATTCGGAGCAACGGCATATCTTGTCCCCAAGCAGCTTTTCATGTTCCCGATGAAGCTCTGCGATTTTCTCAATGAGCATCGTGTAAATACGGTCTGTTGGGTGGTTTCGGCGCTTACGATGATCTCCTCACTCGGCGTGCTGGAGAAGAACCCGCCTCGCTATCTGCGAACCGTTGCGTTTGGAAGCGAGGTCTTTCCAATTCGTCAGTATGAGCTTTGGAGAGCCGCTTTACCAGATGCAACCTTCTTCAACCTCTACGGTCCCACCGAGGCAACAGGTATGTCCTGCTATTGGAAAGCCGACCGCGCCCTTGCAGATGGAGAAGCGATTCCGATCGGCAGACCCTTCCGCAACACCGATCTGATGCTGATCGGTGAGGACGGCAAGCGCGTTTCGGATGGGCAGATCGGTGAGATCTACCTGCGCGGAACCTGCGTAACGCTTGGTTATTATGCGAATCCCGAAAAAACGGCGGAAGCGTTTGTTCAAAACCCGTTGCAATCCTTCTATCCCGAAACCGTATATCGTACGGGGGATCTTGCTTATCGCAATCCGCATGGGGAGCTTGTATTTGTCAGCCGTCGGGATGCCCAGATCAAGCACATGGGGCATCGCATTGAACTCGGTGAAATTGAAGCCGCGGCGGCAGACTGTGCCGATATTTTACGCTCTTGCGCGGTATATGACGGCGTGAAAAAACGAATTGTGCTCTATTATACGGGAAATGTTGCGGCGGAGGATCTGATCGGATTCCTTCGCGGTTATCTGCCGCGCTATATGCTGCCCGCAATTTGTGAGCGGCTTGACCGCATGCCGCTTACCCCGAACGGAAAGCTGGATCGAAAGTATCTGACCGAAAAGGCTGTTGACGCGTAAAAAAACTGCGAAATCAACCTATAAAATTACCGAAAAGATTGACAAACCAATCAAAACATGCTATAATAGATTGCTAAGAACAGACGGAAACAATCCGTAGGATGAGGTAAAACGATGAAAAGAGACTTGATTAAAAGTGTATATGCCGATCAGAATGCGTTCGATGGCAAGGGAATCACCGTTGGTGGCTGGGCAAGAAGCATTCGTGACAGCAAGGCATTTGGATTTATTGATCTTTACGACGGAAGCTGCTTTAAAACCATGCAGGTGGTTTTCGAACGTGATAAGATCGCAAATTATGATGAGATCGCAAAGTTGAACGTAGGCTCGGCAGTTGTAGTACGCGGTACAGTGGTGCTGACGCCCGAGATGAAGCAGCCGTTTGAGCTCAAGGCAATCGAGATCACGGTGGAAGGAACCTCCACGCCCGATTATCCGCTTCAGAAAAAGCGTCATACCGTTGAGTATCTGCGTGAGCAGGCATATCTGCGTCCCAGAACGAACCTTTTCTCGGCTGTTTTCCGTGTCAGAAGCGAGGTTGCCTATGCGATCCATTCCTTCTTCCATGACCGCGGCTTTGTTTACGTTCACACGCCTCTTATTACGGGCTCTGACTGCGAGGGTGCGGGCGAGATGTTCCGCGTAACCACGATCGACCCCGAAAATCCGCCCAGACGTGAGGACGGCTCGATCGATTGGTCGCAGGATTTCTTTGGAAAGAGCACAAATCTCACGGTTTCGGGTCAGCTTGAGGGTGAAACCTACGCAATGGCATTCGGAAATATCTATACCTTTGGTCCTACCTTCCGCGCGGAAAATTCCAACACCGCTCGCCATGCGGCAGAGTTTTGGATGATCGAGCCCGAGATCGCATTTGCCGATCTGAATGATAACATGCAGCTTGCGTGGGATATGATTCAATATATTATTCGCCACGTGCTGAAAAACTGCGCACAAGAGCTTGAGTTCTTCAATAATTTTGTTGACAAGGGTCTTTTGGAGCGCCTCAACACGCTTGCAAACAGTGATTATGAAAAGGTGACCTATACGGAAGCCGTGGAGCTGCTGCAAAAGAGCGGTGCCGAGTTCAAATATCCCGTGGAATGGGGCTGCGACCTGCAAACCGAGCACGAGAGATATCTGACCGAAAAGATCTTCGGCAAGCCTGTATTTGTCATCAACTACCCGAAGGAGATCAAATCCTTCTATATGCGTCTCAATGATGACGGAAAGACCGTTGCCGCAATGGATATGCTGGTCCCCGGTGTTGGCGAGATCATTGGCGGAAGCCAAAGAGAGGAGCGCATTGACGTGCTTCTCGATCGCATGAAGGAATGCAACCTGAAGGAAGAGGACTATTGGTGGTATGTCAACCTTCGTAAATTCGGCGGAACCAAGCACGCAGGCTACGGTTTGGGCTTTGAGCGCATCATCATGTACCTCACGGGAGTATCCAACATTCGCGACGTGATTCCGTATCCTCGTACGGTTGGAAACGCGGAATATTAATTGACTGTTTACAAAAACCGAGGCGGACCCTCGGTTTTTGTATGGATTTTGCATTTAAAAAGAAAATGAACTATCAAAAGAAGGAGATCAAATGATGAAAACCGATGTTGTAATCGTAGGCGCGGGTCCTGCCGGAATTTTCACCGCGTTGGAAATGTTGCGCCGTAATACGCGTCAGAAAATTGTGATCGTTGAAAAGGGACGTTCGGTCAGAAACCGTTTTTGTCCCAAAGCCAAAACGGGACGTTGCATGAATTGCAAGCCTTATTGCCATATCACAACGGGATTTTCGGGAGCGGGCGCTTTCTCAGACGGAAAGCTTTCTCTGAGTTGTGAGGTTGGAGGCGATCTTCCACAGCTTCTCGGAAGTGATTTTGTTCAGTCGATTACCGATTATACCGACACCATTTATCTCGATTTTGGTGCCGACACACACGTTGAGGGCGCGGAGATCACCGATGAGGTAAAGGAGATCCGAAAGCGTGCCATTCGTGCCGGCCTTAAACTCGTGGATTGCCCGATCCGCCATATCGGAACCGAGCGCGCGCATCAGCTTTACGGAGATATCGAACAGTACCTGCTCGATCACGGTGTGGAGATCTTTTTTGATTGTGAATGCAATAATTTGATTTTGGATGGGAACAAATGCCTCGGCGTTACGGTTTCGCTCAACGGTGCGATCGAGGAGATCCGCGCGGAGCACACCATTGTCGCAACCGGACGCAGAGGCGCGGATTGGCTTGAAAAGCTTTGTGCCGAGCATAATATTGCGCATCTGCCCGGAACCGTTGATATCGGTGTTCGCGTAGAGGTTCGAAACGAGATCATGGAGAAGGTCAACAAGGTGCTCTATGAATCGAAGCTGATCGGTTATCCCGCACCTTTCAAGAACAAGGTTCGCACCTTCTGTCAAAATCCCGGTGGATTTGTCAGCCAAGAAAATTATGATAACGACTTGGCGGTTGTAAACGGTCATTCCTATAAAGAAAAGAAGTCCGACAACACCAACCTCGCAATTCTTTGCTCCCACAATTTCTCGGTTCCGTTCAATCAGCCCATCGAATACGCGCAAAAGGTTGGTGAACTGACCAATATGCTTGGAGCAGGGCATATTCTTGTGCAACGGTTTGGCGATATTTTGGACGGAAAGCGGACGTGGGAAAAGGAGTTGGTACAGTCCAACGTAAAACCGACCCTGCCCGATGCCGTCGCGGGGGATATTACCGCTGCAATGCCTTATCGCGCTATGACAAACATCATCAATTTTATTCAGGCAATGGATCAGGTCGTTCCGGGATTTGCGTCCTACGAAACGCTCCTGTATTCACCGGAATTGAAGTTCTACAGCAATCGAGTTAAAATGGATGAGCGCCTCAATACCAATATTGAAGGATTGCACTGTCTTGGCGACTCCAGCGGCTGGACACGCGGATTGATGATGGCATCGGCTATGGGCGTTATTATGGGAAGAATTCTTACAGAAGCAGAAGCATAAAAATCGGAGTGTCAAATGCAATTGTGTTTGACACTCTGTTTTATGATCGGATATGATCGGAAATGTTCGATTATGATTTCAAAATGCGATTTATGATCAATCTTTCCACAAGCTCTTGAAAAGGTTTGCGTGATGTGATAGAATATAGGCAACATAGATTTATTGGAGGATGATCGAAATGAGAACAGATGCGGTTCGACTTTACGGTTCGAGAGATTTGCGGGTGGAGAGCTTTGAGCTCCCAAAGATCGGTCCCGACGAGGTTCTGATGCGCGTGGTATCGGATTCGGTGTGCGCGTCCACCTATAAAGCCGTCATTCAGGGAACAGCACACAAGCGCGTTCCGCCAACCATTGCCGAGCAGCCCGTTGTGATCGGACACGAGATGTGCGGTGAGATTTTGGAGGTAGGAGCCGAGCTTGCTGACCGGTGGAAGGTTGGGCAGCGCGCGGTTATTCAACCCGCCCTGAAGCTTGACACCGGATATGATCCCGGCTATGCCTATCCCTATGTAGGCGGCAATATGACCTATGCGATCGTTCCCAAGCTTGTTCTGGAGCGCGGTTGTCTTCTTCCATACGAAGGCGAGAGCTATTATGAGGGCTCATTAACCGAGCCGATCGGATGCGTTCTGCGTGCCTTCAAGGGGCTTTACCATACCGACTATACCAATTATGTCCGCACCGACGGTGCAAAACGCGGCGGCAAGCTGGCGATCCTCGGCGGAGCAGGACCCATGGGGCTGGCATCCATTGAGCTTGCGATCGGATATGCGGGTTGCTCACAGGTGGTTGTAACCGATATTTCCGAGGAGCGTCTTGCATACGCGAAAAGAAAATGCACTCCCGCGTCTGCGGCGGCACGCGGTTGTGAGCTGATCTATCTGAACACAGCCTCCTGCGAAGACCCAACACAAACGCTTTTGGAGCTTTCAAACGGTGGCTTTGATGACGTATTCGTCATGGTTCCCGTAAGCGGGCTTCTTACTATGGCAGAGAAGATCGCGGGCTTTGACGGTTGTATCAATTTCTTTGCGGGACCTCCCGTTCATGATCTGCAGGGAAGCCTGAACCTTTACCGCGTGCATTATGACGGCATTCATTTGGTGGGTACGGCGGGCAGTATTCCCGAGGATACGGTGGACGTGATCCATCTGATCGAAAACGGAACGATCCATCCGGGGGTTATGGTTTCGCATATTCTTGGTCTTGGCGCAGTACCCGAGGCGATCTTTGCGATGGAAAAACCGAGCGGATCCAAAAAGATCTGCTATAATGAGCTGGATATTCCGATCGTGGCACTGGAGGATCTGGAGGAGCTTGGAAAAACGAATCCCTTGTGGGCGGGCTTGAACGAGGTTTTAAAGCGACACAATGGGTTGTGGTGCGCTGAAGCAGAGGCTTATCTGCTGAAAAATGCACCCAAACGCAAATGAACGAGAAGGAATTAGAAGGATGTACGGAATTAAAACAATTACGCTCAACCCCGCAATTGATCTGCATTACGGCATGGAACAATTTATTGCGGGCAAGGAAAACTATGTGCAAAGTGTTACGCGCGGAGCCTGCGGCAAGGGCATTAACACCTCTCGCGCCTTGGTGGTAAACGGCGTGGCGAACACGGCTTACGTGGTGCTTGGTGAGGAAAATGGTGCTGAATTTGCATCGCAGCTTACGCGGGACGGTCTTACCTTTGTTCCGTTTTATACCCCGGGTCGCATTCGTGAAAACATTACGTTGCATCCTGCGGCGGACGCGGAGACCCGAATTAGCCTGGATACCTTTTCACTTTCCGAGTCTGTGTTGGACAACATGGAGGCACGTCTGCTTGCCGACCTCGGAGCGGGCGACCTGATCTCTTTTTCAGGCCGACTCCCACGCGGAATTACTAAGGATCGTGTAATCTCCTTTTTGAAAAAATTGATTCACGCAGGCACGCGCTTAATTGTGGATTCCAATTCCTTTACACCAAACGATCTGCTCTCGATTCGACCCTGGTTTATTAAGCCCAATGAACAGGAGATCGAGGCATTTCTCGGCAGAACGGTAAACAATGCCGAGGATGCGGCGGATGCGGCTCGTGAGCTTGTGTTGCGCGGTGTTGCGCAGGAGGTTATGATCAGCCTGGGCGGTGACGGCGCGGTTTGGTCAGACGGTGCATGTCGGTTGCACTTACAGGTGCCGAAGCTTGCGCACCCTGTTTCGACGATCGGGGCAGGGGACAGCACTTTAGCAGGTTTGCTGGCGGCAACCGCAAAAGGGGAATCCGGTGCGGACGCTCTCCAAACCGCCGTATCATTTGGAACAGCGGCTTGTATGACCGAAGGTACTCTGCCACCCCGTCCCGCGGATGTGCGTGCTGTTTTTGCCAATGTCAAGGTTCATACCCTTTAAAAATATCTGACAAACGCCTGCTTTGTTTAAAAGGACAAGGCAGACGTTTCTTTTTGTTTAAAATGCTGTATACAGCCCCCCGCATTTTGTGGTTTTTGTTTGTTAAATTTTGAAAAAGGACTTGACAAAAGCACTTTAGTGTGTTATCATATTAAAGTGCTTAGAGGCTTGAGAAAATCAAGCGGAAGAAAGGAGACACGGAACATGGAATCAAGTGAAAAACGCGGAATGGAGTTGCTTGTAAAGGCTCTGCTTTCCCTCCAAACCGAGTCCGAGTGCTCGGCGTTCCTTGAGGATCTGATGACAAAAAAGGAAATAGCCGATATTTCCCAGCGCATTTTGGTGGCACAAATGCTCTCCGAGCAAGCTGTCTATAATAAGATCGTGGAGCAAACGGGTGCAAGCACCGCAACGATCAGCCGTGTCAACCGCGCGTACAACTACGGTGCAGGTGGATATCAAAAAATTTTGGATAGAATCGGTGGAGACGAGTGATGGCATTGGCAGATAAAAATTTGAAAAGAGAAGAAAAGGCAATTTTAGAATTGCGTGAGCTTTACAGTCAATACGGCTATGCGCGATATAAGGTGAGTAAATTTGAAGAATACGACCTTTATGCCTATAACAAAAGCTTTTTGGTCAGCGATAATATTTTGACCTTTACCGATACCAACGGAAAGTTGATGGCACTCAAGCCCGACGTTACGTTGTCCATCGTGAAAAACATTGACGCCGACAGCGCGCCCACGCACAAGGTTTATTACAATGAAACGGTTTACCGTACCTCTGCGGGGTCGGACGGCTTCCGAGAGATCATGCAAACCGGCTTGGAATGCATCGGTTCGATTGGACTTTACGAAATTTGCGAGGTATTGATGCTTGCGGAGCGAAGCCTCGCGAGAATTTCCGAGGATTCGATTCTCGATCTTTCACACATGGGCTTTGTCGGCGGTCTGCTTACCGCGGCAGGGATTCCCGATGCCGACCGTTCCCGTGTTCTCGGTTATATCGGTAATAAAAATACTGCCGAGCTTCGCGCATATGGCAATCGAAATCAGATCAATGAGGATATGATCCAAGCGATCTGCAAAATGACCGAGCTTTATGCACCGCTTCAGGTGGCACTGCCCGTGATGGAGCCGCTGATTCGAAGCGAGGAAATGCGCAAGGCATATAACGAGCTTTGCGAGGTTGCGGACGTTATGAAACGCTTTGGAAATATCGACCGCTTGTATCTTGATTTTTCCATGATCCAGGATATGCGTTATTATAACGGAATTGTATTCCACGGTTATGTAAACGGAATTCCGGACAGCGTGTTGTCCGGCGGACGTTACGATAAGCTCCTGCGCCTGATGGGAAAACGCGGCGGTGCCATTGGATTTGCGGTTTATCTTGACGCTTTGGAGCAGCTCGACCGTGCAGAGGAGACTTTTGACGCAGACGTGCTCCTGCTTTTCGATGGCGCGGTATCTCCGATGGAGCTGATCGACCGGGTGGAGGCTTTGCGTCTTGAGGGGAAGAGCGTACGCGTAGAACAAGAAACAAATGAATCGACCATTCGCTGCCGTGAGGTGATCCGCATGACGTCGAATCGGTTGGGAGGTTGATGATATGATCAATATTGCATTGCCGAAGGGACGGCTGGGCGAGAAGGCGTACGGAATCTTTGAGCGTGCGGGCTTTGAGTGTCCGTCGATCCATGAGGAAAACCGAAAGCTGATTTTTGAAAATCCCGAAAAAGGCGTTCGTTATTTTTGGGTCAAGCCATCTGACGTTGTAATTTACGTCGAGCGCGGCGCGGCAGATATCGGTATTGCCGGTAAGGATATTATTTTGGAGTATGAGCCAAATATTTATGAGCTTGCCGATCTGAGGCTTGGAAAATGCCGTATGGCGGTTGCATGTAAAAAGGATTTCATCGATTCTCGCGACCGTACCTTACGTGTTGCTACAAAATTCCCGCATATTGCAAAGACCTATTACAGTAAACTCAGCCGTGAAATTGATATCATTAAGCTGAATGGATCAATTGAATTGGCTCCGATCCTTGGCTTGTCCGACGTGATCGTGGACATTGTTGAAACCGGAAAAACACTTTTGGAAAATGATCTTGAGCCGCGCGAAACGATTGTAGATATCAGCGCGAGACTCGTTGCCAACAAGGCAAGCTATAAATTCAAAAATCTTGAAATTGTCAAGATGTGCGAGCGTATCAACGAATTGCTTGCAGAGTCCTGAAGGAAGGAAAGAAAAAATGATTCGCATTTATAAATATGGAGAGGTTGAAAACAGCGAGATCTTTGCGCGGGTGGAGCCAAAGGTTGACGTGGCATCCATCGTATCGGATATCATCCGTCAGGTTCGTCAAAACGGAGATGAAGCACTGTTTGACTATTGTAAAAAGTTTGATCACGTAGAGCTTGCCTCGCTGGAGGTTTCTGCTGAGGAGATCGATGCGGCATTTGCGTCTGTGGATGCCGACCTGATCCGTGTGATGAAAAAAGCCTCTGAGAATATCTATGAGTTTCATAAAAGACAGGTGCGCAACAGCTTTGTAATGCAGGAGCAGGACGGCGTTGTGATGGGGCAGAGAGTGACCCCGATCGAGCGCGTGGGACTTTATGTTCCCGGCGGAACGGCTGCATATCCTTCCTCAGTTTTGATGAATGCCATTCCCGCTAAAATTGCGGGATGCGGAATGATCGTGATGGTAACACCGCCTTCGAAGGACGGAACGGTCAACCCAGCCATTCTCGCTGCGGCAAAGATCGCGGGCGTCGATCGCATCTTTAAGGTAGGCGGCGCACAGGCGGTTGCCGCTTTGGCATACGGTACCGAAACGATTCCTTGCGTTGATAAAATCGTTGGTCCCGGAAACGCGTTTGTCGCGGAGGCAAAGAAGCAGGTATTTGGCAAGGTTGCAATTGACATGATCGCGGGACCGAGTGAAATTCTGGTAGTTGCCGATGGAACGTGCGACCCCGATGTGGTTGCCGCCGATCTGCTTTCACAGGCTGAGCACGATAAGCTTGCAAGCGCGGTTCTTGTAACCGATAGTGAAGCACTTGCATATGCGGTACGTGATGCCCTCGAACGGCAGATTCCCACCCTGTTACGTGCCGAGATCGCGCGTGAGTCGATCGATCATAACGGCAAGATCATCATTGCAGACGATCTGATGTCGGCAATTGATATTGCAAATGAGATCGCGCCCGAGCATTTGGAGATCTGCACCGACAACCCCTTTGATTATCTTTCCAAGATCCGCCACGCAGGCTCAATCTTTATGGGAAAATACTGTCCCGAGGCACTTGGTGACTATTTTGCGGGACCCAACCACACGTTGCCAACGAGCGGTACAGCACGTTTTTCCAGCCCGCTATCGGTTGACGATTTTGTTAAAAAGTCACAATTTACCTATTATACCAAGGAGGCGCTTGACGCGGTTTCTGCCGACGTTGCAAAATTTGCAACGCAGGAGGGCTTGACCGCACATGCCGCAAGCGCGCTTTCTCGTTCTAAAAAATAACGCAAAAAGAAGGGAACTCCCAAATATGAGCCGTTTTATGGCAGAGCGCTACGCACACCTTGAGGCATACACCCCGGGTGAGCAGCCAACCGATATGAAATATATCAAACTCAATACCAACGAGTCACCGTTTCCGCCCTCTCCCGGTGTCCTTCGCGCCATTTCGCAGGAGCGGGTTCGGGAGCTTCGGCTCTATTCCGATCCCGATTGTAATCTTTTGCGCCGTGCGATCGCAAAGCAATTCGGATTTGAAAAGCAAAACGTTTTTGTATCCAACGGATCGGATGATATTTTAAACTTTTCCTTTATGGCGTTTTGTGACGGCACAAAATGCGGCGTCGCATTTCCCGAAATCAGCTACGGATTCTATCAGGTATATGCCGATCTTTACGGTGTTGACGCGAAAAAAATCGCCTTGGCTGAAGATTTTTCAATCCGTATTTCCGATTATTGCTATAATGACAGAACCGTTGTAATTGCCAACCCCAACGCTCCCACGGGAATTGCGCTGACGCGTGAGGAAGTGGAACAGATCGTGGCGGCAAACCCGGATCATGTTGTGCTGATTGATGAAGCGTACGTTGATTTTGGCGGCGAGAGTGCATTGGAGCTGGTAAAAAAATATGACAACCTCCTTGTTGTGCGCACATTTTCGAAGTCTTATTCTCTTGCCGGTGCGCGCCTTGGCTTTGCGATCGGTCACCCTGCTCTCATTGCCGATCTTGAAAAGATCAAATATTCCACCAACCCCTATAATATCAATCGTTTAACATTGCTTGCAGGAACTGCCGCAATTGAAGAAAATGATTATTACATGGAAAACTGCCGGCGCATCATCGAAAACCGAGCCTATCTCACCGATTCACTTCGCGCGCTTGGCTTTGAGGTCTTGCCGTCATGTGCAAACTTCATTTTCGCAAAATCCGATCAGATCGGTGGCGAGGAGCTGTATCTTGCACTCAAGGCAAGGGGGATTCTTGTACGCCACTTTACCAAAGAAAAGATCAAAAATTATAACCGCATCACCATTGGTACAATGGAAGAAATGCAAATATTGACAAATACGGTCCGCGCAATTTTAGCGGAGAAATCGGAGAGATAAATATGAGAAGAGCAACGATCAATCGAAAAACAGGCGAGACCGATATCTCGCTGTCACTCGCGCTTGACGGTACGGGAAAGAGTGAAATCCGCACCGGATGCGGCTTTCTCGATCATATGCTGACTCTGTTTGCAAAACACGGCAGATTTGATCTGACGTTGACCTGCAAAGGGGACACCGAGGTTGACGATCACCACAGTGTGGAGGATATCGGAATCTGTCTCGGTCAGGCATTCCGCACCGCGGTGGGGGACTGCAAGGGGATCGTTCGCTATGGTAGCACGCTCCTTCCGATGGATGAGGCACTCATTCTCACGGCGGTTGATATTTCGGGCCGTGACTGTCTCGTGTACGGTCTTTCAATTCCAACCGAAAAGATCGGAACTTTTGATACCGAGCTGGTGGAGGAATTTTTAACAGCGTTTGTTCGCAATGCTGCCATTACGCTTCATGTCCGTCAGCTGGACGGAAAAAATTCGCATCACATTGCGGAGGGCGCATTCAAATCTCTTGCGCGCTCCTTGCGTGTGGCGGTTTCGATCGACAGTGCGGCGGCAAATGAAATTCCCTCAACCAAGGGAGTGCTGATATGATCGCGATTATTGATTACGGTGTTGGAAATCTGTTTTCTCTTGCAAGCTCCTTTTCCTACATCGGGGAGGAGGCATGCGTCACCTCCGACACGGAAACGATCGCAAAAGCCGACCGTTTGATTCTGCCCGGGGTTGGCGCGTTTGGAGATGCGGCAAGAAAACTGCGTGAGAGCGGTCTTGACCGTATTTTG
The DNA here is from genome assembly GCA_015063585.1 of Oscillospiraceae bacterium. Classification (GTDB taxonomy): domain Bacteria; phylum Bacillota; class Clostridia; order Oscillospirales; family CAG-272; genus UMGS1865. The sequence continues at coordinate 76,693 of SVTW01000001.1, read as the reverse complement.
CTTGACGAGGTTGCCAAAGGCAAGCCATTGCTTGGCATTTGTCTCGGTATGCAGCTTTTGTTTGAGAAAAGCTATGAATACGGTGAGCATTGCGGTCTGGGGTTGATTCGGGGCTCGGTAAAGCCGATCCGCGGGGTTATTCCGGATGATCTGAAGGTGCCGCATATCGGTTGGAACGCACTTTCCTTTGGGGAAAATAAAAATCCGCTGTTTCGCTATCTCAAGGAGGGCGATTACGTTTATTTCGTCCACTCCTATGCCGGCATGGACTGTGCCGACTCGGTGATCGCAACGACCGAATACGGGCAACCGTTAACGGCGGCTGTTGCCGATAAAAACGTTTTCGGAACACAGTTTCACCCCGAAAAAAGCGGACGCGTCGGTCTGGCGATCCTGCGCGCTTTTTGTGAAATAGAACCCTTGATATGAGAAAGGAAGATTCAACCAATGAATATTTTTCCTGCAATTGATATAATTGATGGAAAGGCGGTACGTCTTGTACGCGGTGATTACAGTCAAATGACGGTATATCACAACGACCCGCTTGCCGTTGCGCAGAATTTTGCATCCTGCGGAGCGAAGTATCTGCACGTTGTCGATCTGGAAGGTGCGAGAGACGGATCCACTGCAAATCTTGCCACGGTTCGTTCCTTGATCGAAAAGAGCGGCCTTTTTGTGGAGATCGGCGGCGGGATCCGTTCAATGGAGACCGTAAAAACCTACGTGGATGCGGGGGCATCCCGTGTAATCATCGGAACGGCGGCTGTTACCGATCCCGATTTTTTGGATCGCGCGTTGAAGGCATACGGCGATAAGATCGCGGTTGGCGTAGATATTCGTGACGGTATGGTAGCAATTAAGGGCTGGACCGAACTCTCATCGCTGACCTGCTTTGATTTTTGTGAGATGCTTGAGAAAAAAGGCGTATCTACAGTCATTTGTACCGATATATCCAAGGACGGTTTGCTTGGCGGAACCAATTTGTCTTTGTATGCCGAGATGCAAAAACGCTTCTCGCTTCAAATCACGGCGTCCGGCGGTGTTTCAACGCTTTCAGATGTTCGCACGCTTGCGCAAATGAAGCTCTACGGCGCAATCCTCGGAAAAGCACTTTACACAGGGGATCTTGATCTGAAAGAGGCACTCCGCGCGGCAGAGGAGGCGGGCGTATGATTACCAAACGCATTATTCCGTGTCTCGACGTAAAGAACGGCAGAGTGGTGAAGGGCGTGAATTTTCTTGGGCTTGCCGACGTTTCGTCCCCTGTAAAGCTTGCGCAGTTTTACAGCGACAACGGTGCGGACGAGCTGGTGTTTTATGATATCACGGCTTCTGCTGAGGGGCGCGCGCTGTTTACCGATATTCTCTGCGAGGTGGCAAAAACGATCTTTATTCCGCTCACGGTGGGCGGCGGCATCAATACGGTTGACGATTTTGACCGTGTATTGAAATGCGGAGCCGATAAGGTCAGCGTGAATTCAGGCGCGATTCGTAATCCCGACCTGATTCGGCAGGCGGCACAGAAATACGGCGATCAATGTGTGGTTTTGTCGGTGGACGTGAAGCGTGTGGACGGTGTTTTCCGTGTTTTCGCAAAGGGCGGCAGGGAAAATACAGGTCTTGATGCCATTGAGTGGATCCGACGCGGTGTCGACTCGGGGGCGGGAGAGATCGTGCTCAACAGCATTGATACCGACGGTGTGAAACAGGGATTTGACCTTGAGATGCTGGATGCGGTGTGTCGCGTGGTTGATGTGCCCGTCATTGCATCGGGAGGCGCAGGCTGTAAAGCGGATTTCGTAAAGCTTTTCCAAACTCTTCCGAAAGTGGACGCGGGACTTGCCGCATCGATCTTCCACTTTGGAGAGGTTGAAATTTCCGATCTGAAGAAAACGCTTTCCGATCATGGAATCGGAGTCAGAATATAACGAAAAGAGGAAAACCGATATGTTAAACATAGATGAATTGAAATTTGATGAAAAGGGATTGATTCCCGCGATCGTCGTTGATGCGGTGTCCAAAAAGGTGCTTACTCTCGCGTATATGAACCGTGAGTCTCTTGAGATCAGCATCAAAGAGGAAATGACCTGCTTTTGGTCGCGCTCGCGGCAGGAGCTTTGGAGAAAGGGGGCAACCTCGGGCAACCGCCAGCATATTGTGAATATTATTGCCGACTGTGACCGAGACGCCTTGACCGTGCTGGTGGAAAAAGACGGTCCCGCATGTCATACCGGTGCGGATTCCTGTTTCAATGATTCCGTATTTGAGAGCGAGACCTTGTCTGAATTTTCCTTGCAAGGTTTGATGGACGTTATTCGAGGCAGAAAGATTGAAAAAAAGGAAGGGTCCTATACTACCTACCTCTTTGAAAAGGGAATTGACAAGATTTTGAAAAAGGTTGGAGAAGAATGCACCGAGGTTATCATTGCCGGAAAGGCAGACGACAAAGCCGAAACGATTTATGAAATTTCGGATCTGGTTTATCACGTGATGGTACTGATGATCGAAATGGGAATATCTCTTGAGGATATTCATAAAGAGCTTGCGTCCAGACACGTGATCGATCATAAGGTAAAGCAAGAGAAAATGACCTGATTTTGTGTCATTTCATAAAAACACGGCAATCCACACAAAATGGTGAAGATTGCCGTGTTTTTTATTTTAGGGCGTGTAGAGCTTGAATTTTGCTTTGGACATGACGCAAAGCTTGCCAAACGCATAGGGGCGCGAAGCCGAAAGGAATCGCCCTTCGTCAAGTCCCGTAATTCCAACCGTGCTGCCGTCAATCAGCAGCAGACAGATGCAATTTTGTGCCACGAAAGAACAATCGCTGATAACCGATTTTTCAGAAACAGGATGAATACCGGATGGAAAGAACTGTTCCCATTGTACAGAGCTGCCTTTGCAATGAATGAGCACCCTTTTGGAGGCTTTCTTTTTTGCTTCCTTGATGCGAAATTCACGATTCTGATAATGTAAGGAATAGAGGCGGCAATATTCGTCTTCTTCCACGAGCCGACGGTCTTTTTTATATGCCTCATAAAGCGAGAGAAGTGGTTCGGTTTTGGTAATTTCCATGATCTCGCTTAATTCGCAGTCCAATGCTTCGCAGATTCGAATGAGCGTGTCGGTTGTGACCGATTGATTTTTTACAAGCTTTGCCATCGTTCGGGTACTGATTCCACTCATTTGGCATAAGTCGGTTTTTGTAATTTTTTTATCAAGTAGCTTTTTCCAAAGCTTTTCATAATGAATATACATAATCAATACCTCCTTCTTTTATTTTATTATACATCTTTTCTTTCTTTTTGTCAATATTATTTTACAAATATAAAATAAAATTTTACAGAAGATTTGTTTTTTGAAAAAAATAAAAGAAAAATAAAAAAAATGATCCGAGGATATTGAAAAAGCGTGAAAAATGTGGTATAATGTTCCTTGTAATTCAAAAAACTCGAATGAGTAAAGGAGCTACTGTTATGAAAAAAGTTTACACGGGAAAAACCAAGGACGTTTACAGCCTTGAAAATGGCAATGTTTTGTTGAAATTTAAGGATGATTGCACCGGAAAAGACGGCGTGTTCGATCCGGGTGAAAACACCGTTGGTTTAACGATCGAGGGCATCGGCAAGGCAAATTTGCAAACCTCTGTTTACTATTTTGAAATGCTGAAGAAGGCGGGCGTGAAAACCCATTATGTCAGCGCAAATATCGAGGATGCTACCATGGAGGTCCTTCCCGGTAAGGTGTTCGGACACGGCTTGGAGGTAATCTGCCGTTTGGTTGCAACGGGTAGCTTCATTCGCAGATATGGCGAATATATCAAAGACGGTACTCCTTTGGAAGGCGGCTACGTTGAATGTACCTTCAAAAATGACGAAAAGGGCGACCCGCTGGTAACCGCAGAAGGACTTGCTGCTCTTGGTGTTATGTCTCTTGAAATGTTCGAGAGCATGAAAGAGCAAACGCTCAAGATCACTAAGGTTGTGGCAGATGACCTTAAAACCATCGGCCTCGATCTTTGGGATATCAAGTTTGAATTCGGTTATAACAACGGAGAGGTTATTTTGATCGACGAAATCGCATCGGGCAATATGCGTGTATATAAGGGTGATAAGATCGTGGATCCCGTTGAGTTGACCAAGCTGATTCTCAATCGATAAAATCAATAAACAATGGCTCTCACAGTCCGTACATCGGATTTGCGAGAGCCATTGTTGTTTTTTTGTTGTCGGAATCAATCAAAAGATCGGGTAGCCGGCTTTGGTGTGTGCTTCGATCAACTCGTCGCAGAGTGCCACGATCTCGTCGGTGGAAAGCTCTGCCGCGGTGTGCGGTTCCATCATAGCCGCCTGATACAGGGTTTCACGGCTTCCGGTGTATGCAGCCTCAATGGTCAGCATTTGCGGATAAATGTTAGAGGAGTTCATAGCCGCAAGCTGCAGGGGAAGCTCGCCAACGTAGGTAGGTGTAATACCGTTTGCGTCAACCAAGCAGGGCACCTCAACGCAAGCCTTTGCGGGCAGGTTGGGAATCAAGCCATTGTTGATCACGTTGCCGCCGATCTTGTAAGGACGGTTGGTCATGATCGCTTCCATAATATGCGATGCGTATTCCTTGGAGCGCTCGTGTTGAACGTTGCCGCCTGCCATCAGCTCCTCTTTTTGAGCCTGCCATTTTGCGATCTGGTTGATACAACGGCGAGGATATTCGTCAAGCGGAATATTGAATTTCTCGATCAGATCGGGGCGGTTCGGTTTGATGTAGAAAGGATTGTACTCCGCGTTGTGCTCGCTGCTTTCGGTGCAGTAGTAGCCAAGCTTATCAATATAGTCAAAGCGAACCATATCGGAATGCTTCTCGGTTGCGTTCTTTTCCTTTGCGCGGCGGCGGATCTCGGGATAAAGATCGTTGCCGTCCTTATCGGTAATCTCAAGCAACCAAGCCATGTGGTTAATACCTGCAATCTTGGTAATGCAACCGTCAAGCTTGTCCTCCATATCCACCTTTTTCAGAATGGATTTTGCGCAAACCTGAACGCTGTGGCAAAGACCGACCGTTTTAACGTTGGTATAGCGGAGCATGTAACCCGTGAGCATTGCCATGGGGTTGGTGTAGTTGAGGAACCACGCGTTAGGGCAGACCTCCTCAATATCGGCAGCAAAGTCCTTGAGAACGTGAATGGTTCTCATTGCGCGGAAGATACCGCCGATGCCGAGAGTATCGGCAATCGTTTGACGCAGACCGTATTTTTTCGGAATTTCAAAGTCGATGATCGTGCAGGGATCGTAAAGACCAACCTGAATGGCGTTTACAATGAAATCGGCATCGCGAAGCGCGTCCTTTCTCTGTTCAACGCCAAGATACTTTTTAACGGTTGCGCGACCTTCATTGATGCTTTTATTCATCGCTGTGATCAGAAGATAGGATTCCTCCAAACGAACGGAGTCGATGTCATAAAGTGCGATTTCCATATCGTGAAAATCGGGACACATCATCGTATCGCCAAGCACGTTTTTGGAAAACACGGTGCTTCCCGCACCCATAAATGTAACTTTCATAATTTCTCTCCTTGTTTTATTTCTCATTTTTTTGCGAGATTTATTTATTACAAAATTATTATATCATAATTTCATAAAAAAAACTATTGCAAACAGTAACTCATATATGGTATAATGTAACTAATTGGAGGTGAAAGTCTGTGAAACGTACAAAAAACGGTCAAGAGCCAAAAAGAGCCTATAACGCGGTTTTGATCAATCGAAATTTTAGCGATCTCAACCCGCTCTTTGTTGGATATGAAATTTGCCGCGCGGGGAAAAGTTTTGGTCCTTTTGTTCGCAGCTATACCTTGATCCATTATGTGGTGCAGGGCGAAGGCTATATCTATAAAAATGGAAACCGGTATCACGCGCGTGCGGGGGAGGCCTTTTTGATTCACCCCGATGAACTTGTCACTTATCAGGCGGATATGGAAAATCCATGGCACTATCAGTGGGTGAGCTTTACAGGGCGACTTGCCGAGCGTCTCCGCGAGCTTCCAACTGTTGTCGGCTTTCCACACGGGTTATTGCAAGAAATGCTTGACGCGACAGAAAAGGACATGGCGGAGTATCGAATCACCGCACTTTTGTTTGAAATGTTTGCCGATCTGTTTGAGGGAAAAAAGGCGCGGCATCATTATGTTCGGCAGGTGCAGGATCATATCCGCGCGCTCTACATGCAACCGGTACGCGTTGAGGCAATTGCGGAGCAAATGAACCTTGACCGAAGGTATTTGTCGCGCCTTTTTAAGGAGAAAACAGGAAAAACCGTTCAGGAATATCTGATATCTGTGCGCATGGAGGCGGCACAAAAGCGGCTTGCCGAGGGCTTTTCGGTTGAGGAGACCGCACAGCTTTGCGGATATGAGGACTCCTCTAATTTTTCCAAAATGTTTAAGAAACAATTTGGAATCAGTCCGCTGTATTGGAAGCAAACCAAGGGGGAATAGGCAGAACGCCGATCCGGTGGTGTTCATTTGTTTTTCAGAGATACGGTTTTATTTTGGAAATTCGGTAGGATGCTCGCTTGCCATGCGAAGCCGTTTCCCATACCAATACAGAGCCAACCATTTACCATGCTTGAATCCCGTTTCGGGGAGCGTTCCGAGCAACTGAAAGCCCAACGCCTCATGAAACCGACGGCTCTCAAGATTTTCTCCCGTGATCAATGCGTAAAGATTGTGGTATCCCTTTTTACGCAGGTCCGACTCAAGCAATTGATAGAATTTTGTTCCGATCCCTCTGTGATGATAGTCAGGATGGATATAAACCGAGAGATCAGCATCCCACGAAAAAGCCGCACGCTCAAATGCACGGTCGGCATACGCGTAGCCGATCACTTGCCCGTTGTCCTCGCATACGTACCACGGAAAATCGCGTGAGATCCGCTCAAAGCGTTGCGTAAAGTCGGAAAGGGAAGGCACCTGATATTCAAAGGTCACGGTTGTATTTTGAACAAACGGCGCGTAAAGCGCAAGAATGGCGGGAATATCAGACCGAAGCGCGGGACGGTACAATAAGCTCATATCTGCTTTTGCACGCTTTTGTATTCGTCGTAAAAGCGATAATACGGGCAGGTACGCGTGTTACCCGAAAGAAAGCCTGCCATCTCATCTTGATCGAGATTGACGGTGCAAACATAGCTGTCCCAATCCTCGTCGTAATCGTAAAACACACAGCTTTCACAATTTGCGGCTGCTTTTTTGACCTCGTTTTTCATATATTCCTCCGTTTATGCTTCGTGATATTTCCCAACACTTATATTATAGTGGAAAGCGGAGAAAAAGTAAAGTGCTTTTTTCGAAAAATATATATTTAGAAATGTTGAAAAAACTATTGACAATTTTATGTGGGAATGGTATAATGCTCATATCATAAAGGATAGAGGTGCGGCGTTTATCAGTAGCACGCAAAATGGCACGAGGATGCCGTGTGTGAAAGGAACCGTCGCCGAAATCCGCCTTGCATCTTCGGGCACGGCGGGTTGGCTTGCGTGAAAATATCTCGTAGGCTGTCACAAAAGTGGAGCGCTATTCGTGTTTTTCTGATGAAAGAGGAAAGTCATGAGGTTGTGCTCATGGCTTTTTATTCTTTTCCCTTTATGAAATATATTTTTTGAAGGAGACCGTTTATGTCCGGTACCTTTTGGGCGTTTCTGCCCGCAATCGTTGCCATCGCATTGGCACTTCTGACCAAAAAGGTCTATCCCTCGCTTTTCCTCGGTATCTTTGTTGGCGCACTGCTCTATACCGAGGGAAATTTGATGAATGCCTTTTCTTATCTCATCATGCTCATGGGCGGCAAGTTGGGAGAAAACGGCGGTATTCTCATTTTCCTTGTTGTGCTTGGTATTTTTGCAGTCATCTTGGCACAAACGGGTGCTACACGCGCATACGGCGAGTGGGCATCGCGTAAGCTCAAATCGCAAAAAGGATCCTTGCTTTCCACCATCGCGCTCGGATGTTTGATCTTTGTGGACGACTATTTCAACTGCCTCACGGTTGGTTCGGTGATGCGTCCCGTTACCGACAAGTTCCGTGTCAGCCGTTCGAAGCTCGCGTACATCATTGATTCAACCGCGGCACCTGTCTGCATTATCGCGCCGATTTCTTCGTGGGCGGCGGCTGTGAGCGGATTCCTTGACAGTGACAACGCGATCCTGACCTTCATTATGACGATCCCCTTCAATCTTTATGCGATCCTCACGCTCCTGATGATGCTTTCGCTTGTGATCCTGAAGATTGATTTTGGTAAAATGGGGAAGAACCAAAAAATTGCCGATGAAACGGGAGACCTGCTTGCAGGAGAAACCGAACTTCCCTCGGAGGATCTTGAAATTGATAAATCGGTAAAAGGCAAGGTATGGCATCTGATCGTTCCGATCGTTTTGCTGATCGTATGCTGTGTCGGTTCGATGATCTATAACGGCTTTTTCTACGATTGGAACGGTAACATGGTTGCGGAGCCGCAGGTTGGCAACGTGATCGAGGCGTTCTCTAACTGTGACGCCGGTATTTCGCTTGGTGTGGGTTCTGTGATCGCTTTGATCCTGACTTTTGTGATCTACATTGCAACCGGCGCGCTTTCCTTCGGAAAATGCATGGATAGCCTTACCAAGGGCTTTAAATCCATGGTTCCCGCCATTCTGATCCTTGTGTTTGCATGGACGCTCAGCGGCATCATGGGCGCAAAGGGCGGATATCTCGATGCTCGTTTGTTTGTGGAAACCAACATGGGTGAGCTGGCAAGCAGCGGTCTTGCAAACGCGTTGATTCCCGCAATCTTCTTCTTGATCGCGTGCGGAATCAGCTTTGCAACCGGAACCTCGTGGGGAACCTTTGGTATTCTGATTCCCGTTGCAACCTCGATCCTCGGCACGGGCTTGCAGCCCAACGTTATTCTCGCAATCTCCGCGATCCTTGCGGGTTCTGTTTACGGAGACCACGTATCTCCGATCTCGGATACCACCATCATGGCAAGCTCGGGCGCGCAGTGTAACCACATCGACCACGTAAAAACACAGCTTCCGTACGCGTCTCTTTGCGCAGGCATTTCCTTTGTCGCGTATTTGATTGCGGGATTTGTAGTTGGAACGGGATTGAGCTATGCTCCCGCCGCTATTCTGACTCTCGCAACCGGCATTGTCTTGTTGGCACTTTCGATTCTGTTGATCTTCCTTTTCGGTAAAAAGAAAAAAGCAGCGTAATTTAGATCAAAAAATATACAAGATGGCGTTGTGTTCCTTGAAACATAACGCCATCTCTGTTTTTCAGCACTATACATATGAAAAAAGAGGCTGCGTCATTGGCGCAGCCTCTGCTCAAAAAAGCCGACGGTAGGTTTTTTTGTAGCGCGGAATTTGCGGTTTTCGACTGCAAAGCAGTCGAAAATTGCGGTGTTTAGCCGCAAAGCAAAAACGTCGGGGGTGAGTACCAAATGCATTTTTGCATTTGACTCACCCCCTTTTTATGTCAAGACTCTTGATTCAACTTTTGAATAATTCTTTCGTAGGTCAGACCGTAGCTTTCGGCAATATCACGCGCATAGCTCTTGCCGTCGGGCTTGGCTCTCGTAATTCGGAAGGAGCGTTTTCCTTCACCAACAATTCCCGCAACCAACGTGTCAATTGCAACGCCGCCGTTTGTAATGGAGCGCGCATTGATATTGTCAATTTCGGCGGCAAGCTCGTGCAGGTGTGTGGAGAAGAGACAACGGCACCCAACGTGTGCAAGTCCGCCGAGCACCTCAGCAGCAATGTAGGAGGCTTCGTAGCTGCCCGTAGAGGAAAGCGATTCATCAAGCAACACAAGACTGTTTGCCGTGATACACTCAAAAATTTCACCCAAACGCGCACATTCCTCGCCAAGACGTCCTTTATCGATCGTATCCTCAGCACCCGTGGGGAAGTGTGTAAAGATTCCGTCCACAGGGGAGATCACCGCGCTTTCCGCGGGAATATACATTCCAAGCTGGAAAAACACTTGCGCTAAGCCCACGGCACAGGTAATAACCGATTTTCCGCCGCGGTTTGGACCTGTGAGCACATAGATGGAGGCTTTTTCATCAAAGGTGATATCGTTCGGAACAATCGGATCTTCAATTTTGAGCGCAACGCAGGGATTATAAAGATTCTTTGCAACAAAAGCGCGTTCTTCCATCGGTCGAATTTCGGGAATGATCAGTGAACAGCCCTTTTTTCGCAGTGCGCGAAGCACGTCGGTAGCACGGACCAAAAACTCGAATTCGGGCATAAGATTGAGCAAGAATTCGGTGTTTTCGAGCACGTAGGTCTGCACGATCTTTTTCCAAGACCGAAGCGATGCCTTATAAACGTCGTTGATTGCACTGTTGAAAGCAAGGGAGAGTGCCATTTTTTGATTTTCCGATTGCTTCTTGCCGAACGGAACAAGGTTGGCGATACAGGTATAGTTGTCGTTCTTAAAATTCAAACGCAGGATCTTATCCAGCACGTCACCCGATTTAAAGGCTTCGGCGTTGATCGAAAGAACACCTGCCGAAATGGGGCGGAGCTGAGCATCTAAATTGACACCGATTGTAACGCTTTTAATTTCGCGGACGCGCTGTGTCAGTTCCTCAAGCTTAGCGTTCAGCTCGCGGTGGTAATCGCTTTCCGCAAGCTGCGTAATGAGGGAGGCAAGCGACGTGAATGCGGGGCTTTTGAGTCTGTCACGCACACGTGTCAGGCATTCGTGCAAAATATGAATGCTGGAAACGTAAAGCTCAATTTCCGTGATGCTTGAGAGATAGTCGTTTGTATCGCCGCTGTCGGCTTCGAGGCGGCGAAGCTCCATAATATCGTTGAGTACGGGAACCAAGCGTCCGAGCATGTCGGTTAATTCCTCGCATGCCAGCATGTCGTCAAAGGTTGCCATGCGATAACGAATGACCCGCTCATCTGTGGTAAAGAACTCCGAAAGATCTCCGTTTTTCAGATCAAAGATTTCCAAAAGTCCCAATTCCTGCAGGGTAAACAGGTCGATATCGGGAACCGTAATGCCGCGGTCATGCAGGCTTCTTGTATTCCCATCGGGATAGATCAGGCTGAACTCATTAAAATCCATTTGAAATTCAGTATCCTTTCATAATAACAATCTTGAGCCTATTATATCATAAAATAGAGCTTTCGTCTATAGATTCGGAAAAAAAATTGAAAAAACACATGAATTTGATTGACGAAACAGCGTTTGATATGGTAAAATAAAAAAGAGAGGGGGGATTTGAAATGTCGATCGGTAAAACCCATGCGAGCAATCTTGTGGAATTGCTTGACCGTGATGCGCTGTGCGGTCTGTTGACCCAATGCGGCGTTGAATCGGTTGCAAAATTTTCGGACTATGAGCTTTTTCGCGCTTTTTGCGGCGTATGGGATCTGCTTGACGGTCACCGCCAGCGCAAAAAATGTTCCTATCTGTTAGAGCAGGTTTTGGATCTCCCACAGGATATTTCTCAAAAAAACTGCGATCGGATTTGGAAGGAGAGCAGCACACAGCTCTTTTTCGCAAAATCGCTCCCCGAATTTTCCATCGAATCCACGTGTGAAGTATCTCCAAATTGCAATAAGTCTTATTTCACGTTCAAACGCCTTCCGCGCATGGATGCCGTAATTTACCGATGCAATTCCATTTTGCGCATGCGCGCACCGACCTGGGAGGCATGGCGAGAGCAGGTCGAGCAGAACCTCGCTTCTTTCATAGCCGCGCCGGATGCCGCGCTCTATTACCGTTTGCCGCGAAGCTATACCGACCGTGCGCCCAACCCCTATCTCGTTGGCAGGATCGCTCCAAAGCGTGATCGAAATAAGGAGGAACGCAATCTGCTTCATGCGCAAATTCTGCGCCACCTGTTTTCCTTTTGTGTGCGCGAGGATCGCCCGCTTCTTCTGTCTGCCTCTTGCAAAAAAGCCGATTTGGAGGGGCTTTTGAAGCGTTTGACGGCTGAGATCGGCACCCCTCGCCTCATTTGTGCGCCGACAGACTTTCACACGATGTCTGCAATTGCTGCACGATCGGCGCAAAATACGAAAATATCGCTCGGTATGGATCTACGCGAACAAAGATCCGAAGATCTATCGGCAGAGTTTTTCTGCCGCATCGCTGAGAATTATCCGATCGGCAGACTCTTTTTGATCCCGAAATAAACGAATCGCCCGAAACCACATCACAATCGGTTTCGGGCGATTCTTTTTATCGGTTTGTTTTACTGATAAAATCCTGGAGCAGGGCATCTTGCAGCTGCCTGACTGTATATGCCGCCTTTCCTCCCACGCGCTTTCCGTCGATCTCGGATACACGGATACAAAGAGCCGATGCCGAGGTTATCAAAATTTCGTCAGCGTCAAATAGCTCCGTTAGCGTAAAGGGGCGCTCCTCAATCGGAATCGAGAATGCCGCGCAGGTTGCAAGCAGGTGGGCGCGACCCGTACCGGCAAGGATCAATTCATTGGCAGGGTGCGTGATCAGCTTTCCGTTTTTGAGGATCGACAAATTGGAATGCGCACATTCGGTTACAATGTCACCGCGATGCAAAATACACTCATCTACACCGGCTTCCACAGTTGCCTGCGTTGCAATTACGTTCGGGATCAGATTCAAGGTTTTGATGTTACAATGGAAAAAACGCGTATCCTCCATCGTGATACAGCGCATGGGGATATAGGTATCTCGAATCTCAGCGGGTTTGAGCATGATCCAAAGATTGGCAGGGGTGTTTTCCGGGAACGCGTGTGATCTGGGTGCTGTTCCGCGTGAGAACTGAAAATAGACCCAAAGATTTCCGCAATCCAGCTTTTTTACAAGCGAGGACAGCAGATCGCAAAGCTCGGCTTTTGAAATGGTAGGGGTAATGCGTAAAAGCGCGGCGCTTGCAAAGAAACGGTCAACGTGCTCCTCAAGCGCATAGATACGATAATTACGGCTGTATGTAACGTCATAGATCCCATCTCCGAAATAGCAGGCGCGGTCAAGCATGGGAACGGTCATACGGTCTAATTCATCGAATGTTCCGTTATAATATCCAAGTGTTTTCATGGTTGTCAGAGAGGATTCCTTTCGGTTTAGTAGGTGTCTGCAATGGCTTGCAATACGGCAATTTCGTTAACGGAATAATTGTCGCTTGTGCAGGAAAGGGCGGTGCTTGCCACTTGCGCGGCAGTGCGTAAGACAGGTATGGAATACGTCAGGGTGCGGTTGGTCTCATTCGTATAAGAGATCCGAAACACAAAATCCGCGGAATAGGGGGTGTTCCAATCGGCTGGAGAGAGCGTGGGCGTTTCAATGTCCACGCGCAGGCGTCCGTCGGGCTGCCGTTTGGGGGAGCTTACCGTTGTCAGCGCTCCTTCATCCTGCTCGGTTTTCCACTTGGCTTGGACCTGTAAAAGGGAACGTTCGGTCAGGTCCTTATAAGTAGATTCACGGATCAAGCAGGAAAAACGCAGGTGCGTGTTTTGCGGATTGAGTGAGAGTGCCGCCCCCGCAATGGCATCATAATCCAAAAAGATTGCCGAAAAGGTACGGTCGGACATAACCGTATAGGAGGCACCGGAGGGAAGGAAGGACCCATCCGACCCCAGCCAGCCCGCAAAGTCGTTTGATTCGGTGATGGGAAGGGTAATTTCACTTCCCGCGCGGATCTGTTCGGTCGTTGTTGTGTTTGCAACCTGATAGGTGAGTGTCACCGTTGGCGCGGGAATGGTCTTTACATAAATCACCGCCGCGAGCGCGTAAGCACAGTGCTTGCGTGACGCGTCACTTCCATATGCGGTTTGTTGCCGTATTACAAGTATATGCGTGGATCCCTCCTCAAAGTTCGAGGGAATGGTTGCGTCAAGTGATTTGCCATCGGATACGGAGGTCCATTCGCCGCCGTCCCAATTGTATTCCAACCCCTTTACACCGTACGAATGCGTAAACACACCTTCCATCGAAAGGGATGCTGTTTGATAGGTTTCATAGTTGAGATAGATCGCACCGTTTTCGGCTCTTTGACGCGAGGGCTTTTTCAATTCCCCCGAAAACTGATATTTCGTTGTGGCAATGGCGGTGGACGAGCAGGTTGCGCCTGCGGGGTCTTTTGAAATTTCCGTTGGCATATCCTTGTAAACAGGGATCAAAAAGCTGCATGCGCTATCCAGAATATCGGTCGCGGCAAAGGACTGATAAAGGATCCGCCCCTCACTGAGCGCACCGGGAATGGATGCCATGTACTGTTTTTTAAAAACGCCTGCGGAGCGCGCGTCCACATTATATTTTTGCAGGTAGATGGTCGGCTGATAAACGTCTATGTAATTGTTTTTTAGAAATTCAGCACCGCCCCACAGTGCCTTCCAGCGTGTGTTCCATGCACCGGAGTTGCCCCATTCATCGGCTTTTGAGGACGAGCCTTTTTGCGCGTAGGTCAACGCATTGTAATAGATTGCAAAGACTCCCGCACCGCTGGCTTTTATGTTGTAGTAGTTATACAGTCCGTTCAAGGCGAGCAGTTCTTCGGACGTGTGTCCGCTTGACGGCGGAAGCACAGCCTTGCCCGAATCGGTGTATTCGGTTTGATGGACGTAGAAATTGCGCAGAGTGGTTCCGCATGTTCCCGAGATCAGTGGGGAGGTGCCTGCCACACCCTGCTCCTGTCGCACCTTAGCGGCAAGGAAAACGGGGTTGATCCCAAGGGCGTTTCCGATCTCACAAAAATACGCGGCATATCCTTTTCCATTCTCTAACTTTGCCGACTCCATAAACGTACCGTTTAAAACGGCTTGCACGGTTGCGATAGAGGCATCGGTTCCCGCCGACAGATCGAAAAACTGAAAAATATCCGCTTCATTCAAAAAATTACGCGGATCCATAAAGTAAGCAACCGCCGCGCGGGAGGGCTGGAAATATCCCGTCTCAGGCTCGTCCCGATTCCATTCGTGCCAATACGCGGAATATGGATCGGATTTTGAGATGAGGTTCAAATCTGCATCAGCGGTCTCGCGGTCCAAAACGTATTTCCATGTGTGCGTTGGTTCAAGCTCGCTGACAAGAAGGGGCTTGAACTCCCAGGTGGGGTGCAGAAGATGAAGCTCGGTAAGCGCGGTGGCATAGTCTTCGGGAAAGCCGGCGTCGAGGAGCGATTGATAATAAGTTTCGGCATCTCCCGAAAAAAAGCAATCGTTTCCGCTGGGGGAGAGCATCATTTGCAGAATGAGTGTGGACAGCAAAGCAACAAGAAGCAGAATGGAAAGCAGTGTTCTAACGCGTTCTTTTTTTACGGCTTGCATTGATTTCTCCTCCTTTTTAGCAACGTGGAATCGTACTGTCTTTATTATAACATAAAAAACTCCCTTTTGCGATAGATTCTGTAAAAAAATAAATATTTTTTTTGCAAAAAAAGAGTGATCCGAATGCGGTTTCGCACACAGATCACTCCGATTGGTTTATTTTGCTTTTGAAAGGTTATTCTGTTTTTGAAAATACAACGTGACCGTCCTCGGCTTTTGCCAGGATCTTGTCGCCGGCTGCAATCTTGCCCTCCAGCATTTCGGTAGAGAACGTGTCCTCCACCAAGCGTACCACCGCTCGGCGAAGCGGACGTGCGCCATAGGTAGGATCAAAGCCTTCTTTGGCGAGAAGCGCGGGAACCGAATCATCGAAGGTGATTTCAATGGAGAGGGATTGGATGCGTTTTGCGACCTCCGCGAGCATCAGCGATACGATCTTTTCGATATCCTTCATTTCAAGCGCGTTGAAGATCATGATATCATCAATACGGTTGAGAAATTCGGGACGGAAGGTGGAGCGCAAGGCCTGCATCATACGAGTCTTCATGGCGTCACGGTCATTGGAAACCGCCGACGCGGTGAATCCAAGTGATGCGGTTGCTTTCATTTCTCCCGCTCCAACGTTTGAGGTCAAAATGATCACGGTGTTGCGGAAATCAACATGCCGCCCCTGTGAATCGGTCAGGATACCGTCCTCAAGCACCTGCAGAAGAATATTGAATACGTCGGGATGCGCTTTTTCGATCTCATCAAAGAGCACCACCGAATAGGGCTTGCGACGGATCCGTTCGGTCAGTTGTCCGCCTTCTTCAAAGCCCACGTAGCCGGGAGGCGAGCCGATCAGCTTGGAAACGCTGTGCTTTTCCATATATTCCGACATATCCAGTCGGATCATTGCCGAACGGTCCCCAAACATCACCTCTGCAAGGGCCTTGGCAAGCTCTGTTTTACCGATTCCCGTAGGACCCATGAAAATAAAGGAGCCGATCGGGCGGTTGGGATCCTTGAGGCCCATTCTGCCGCGGCGGATCGCGCGGGCAACGGCATCGACAGCATCGTCCTGACCGATCACACGCTCCCGAAGCATTGTGTCGAGGTGCAAAAGCTTTTCGCTTTCCTCCTCAAGCAAACGGCTCACGGGAATGCCTGTCCATTGGGTCACTACGTCCGCAACGTCCTGTGCCGTTACCGAAAGGGAAGTGCCTTTTTGCGCGTTTTCCCATTCTGATTTTTTTGTTTCATATTCGGTTTTCTTAGTTTGTTCCTCATCGCGGAGCTTGGCGGCTCGCTCAAATTCCTGCGCTGTGATCGCCGCTTCCTTTTCCTTGGCAAGCTCCTTCATTTCGGTTTCCAACGCCTTAAGATCGGGAGGCGAGGTATGCGCACTGATGCGAAGGCGTGATGCAGCCTCGTCAATCAGATCAATTGCCTTGTCGGGCAGAAATCGATCGGGAATATATCGGACGGAGAGCGTTACGGCAGCATCAATTGCCTCATCCTCAATTTTCAGCTTGTGATGTGCCTCGTATTTCTCACGCAAGCCCTTCAAGATCAGGATCGCGTCCTCACGTGTCGGCTCGCCAACCGTTACCGATTGAAATCTGCGTTCCAAAGCGGCATCCTTTTCGATGTGCTTGCGATATTCGGCAATTGTGGTAGCACCGATCACCTGCATTTCCGCGCGTGCGAGAGCGGGCTTGATAATGTTAGCGGCATCTACCGCACCCTCTGCGGCACCGGCTCCGATGATGGTGTGAATTTCGTCGATAAAGAGGATGATATTGCTGTTTTTGCGAACTTCCTCCATAACGTTTTTGAAGCGTTCCTCAAATTCACCGCGATATTTTGCGCCCGCGATCATCGAGGCAATATCCAGCGTGACAATTGATTTTTCACGGAGCGTTTCGGGAACGTTTCCCGCAACGATCCGTTGCGCAAGACCTTCCACAACCGCCGTTTTTCCAACGCCGGGCTCTCCGATCAGACAAGGATTGTTTTTCGTTCGCCGTGACAGGATCTGGATCACACGTTCGGTTTCCTCGTTTCGTCCAATGATCGGGTCAAGAGCGCCCGCGCGTGCCTGATCGGTCAGATCCCGACCAAAATTTTTCAGTGTTGTAGTGGAATCAAGTGCGCTTTTTCCGTCATAGCTTCTTTTTTCGGAGCTGTTATAACGGTTTTGTGCCGCATTTGAGGATTCCGCCCCTGTTCCCGAAAGATATTGGATCAGATCTTCGCGAAGGCTGCTGATCGAAACTTCAAAGCTATCAAGCAGACGTACCGCAACCGAATCCTGTTCTTCCAGCAATGCCAGGAGCAGGTGCTCGGTTCCAATATAATTTTGACGGTAGCGCATGGATTCCTGCAAAGAGGCTTCAATGATGCTTTTGGTTCGGGGCGTCATATCGGAGGGCGAAACAGAGGAGGGGGAGCCGATCCCCGAAACCTCAGCGATCGCGTTTTTGATCTTTTCGGGATCTGCCCCTCGCTCGCGCAGATAGTGCGACGCAACGCCGGATTCCTCGGCAAGGAGAGCCAGGAGCAGGTGCTCCGATCCAATGTATGTGTGTCCCATCTCAGCGGCGATCCGCAGTGAGAGATTGAGAACGTTTTGTGCTTTTTGTGTGAAACGGTTTGCCATTTGTTTTTTAACTTCCTTTCTTGATGATAAAAGGATATTGACTTATTTTCCGCCAAAGACCTCCCGAATTTTTTGGGCACGAAGCTTGTCGCGTGCCGCTTCGGTTTTCGGGGGCGTATCCATAGAAAGCGTTAAGGTGGCGGGCATTGCCTCCACGAGTAGCTGACCGAGCTGTTCATAAGTGATTCCATCTACCACCCCCAGCGAAATGCCGAGGCGAACGTCGGCAAAGAGCTTGATAAATTCCGAGGTGGAGATCATATGCGAATAGCGGAGAATGCCTTCCGCACGCTTGATGCGGTCAATCAAACGGTCGAGCGCGTCTCCCGTTACCGATTGCCGTGCACGGAGCTCGCTTTCGTTGATCTGACGAATTGCCTCCGCGAGCTTTCGCAGGGTTTCTTCCTCGCTCAGCCCAAGAGTAACCTGGTTGGAAATCTGATACATACAGCCGGCGGACCCACTGCCTTCTCCAAATATTCCACGCACGGTCAGTCCGATTTTTGAGAGCTGTGACGCAAGGGACTCCATATATCCGCCGCGCGTGAGTGCGGGCAAAAACATCATCACCGATGCACGCATGCCTGTCCCGAGATTGGTGGGGCAGTGGGTGAGATAGCCGAGCTCTTCGCTGTAGGCAAAATCAAAGTCCTCGTCGAGTCGTTTTTCGGCACGCAATGCGTTCTGATACGCGTCTTCTAAAGCGAGTCCCGGAAGAATGCATTGAATGCGCAGGTGATCTTCCTCGCAAGCCATCACGGCAATTCCGGAGTTTTCTTGCAAAAAAAGCGCGTGTGGGGTCGTCTTGGTCGCAAAATCGGGGCTCACGTAATGCTTTTCAACGTAGGAGGTTGCCAAAATAGGGGAGATCCCCGAAAAATCAATCTTTTTAAAGCCCGAGGATTCAAGAGGCGGCGTAATTTTTTCCAAAATCGCGTTTGCTCCATCGGCTGTGAGTTTGGAAGAAAAGGGATATCCGCAAATATTTCTCGCGAGACGGACACGTGAGCTGATCACGGTTTCGGTTGTGTTGCCTTTTGCGTTATACCATGCCATTTTTAGTCTCCCTCCTTTTCATTCTTTTCATTCAAAGCGCGAATTTCATCGCGAAGCTTTGCCGCACTTTCATAGTCTTCCTTTTCAATCGCATTCCGCAAGGATTCGCGAAGTGTTTGCAGTTGTTCCTCGCGCGCCTGCTTAGCGCGGTGACGGGCAGGGACGTGCCCCGTGTGCTGTGTTGTTCCGTGAATGGATTGGAGTGTACGCGCAAGCTCGTCCCGAAAGATCGTGTAGCAGGTGGGACAGCCTACCTTTCCGCTTTTTGCGATCTCAGAGTATCCCGCTCCGCATTCGGGGCATTTTTTCTCAACCGAGTTAATTTTTGCCGAAGGAATCCCGAAAAATCCGCCGAACAGATTGTCGTGCAGGTTGCTGAAGGGATCGGCAAAACTCCCCAGCATTGAGGTTACGTCCTGCAAGTCACCCTTTTCGCGAAGCTTTGCGGCACATTCACCGCAGAGCGAGAAGGAACGTGCGCGACCGTTGATGTTTTCATTATAAAAAACCGTTGCGGTTCTTTTTTTGCAGCTTTCACATAACATATCAATCAATCCTTTCTTTGACCGTTTTTTGAAACGACCGTTGTTTTGTTCTATTATATCGCTTTTTGGTTACGAAACTTGTCGCAATCTCTGTAAAAAACGAAAAAGTGGAAAATTTTACTTGCTTTGCATCAGGGCAAGGATCATTTGCTTGAAAATATCAGCGCGAATTCTGCTGCGGTGCTCGGGGGCAATTGCCGAGAGGGCAGAGGTGGAAAGTGCCGCTTGCGCCATGCGGAGGGCAGTGGTGTCAATGCAGCCGCTTCCGACCAGATTTTTCAGATACGCAATCGCCTCACCTTCTTCAATGCTCTCGCCGATTGCGCAAAAGAAATGCATCAAGTATTCATTCTGACTCATTTGCTTGCGTACAATGCGGATACAACCGCCGCCGCCGCGCCTTGATTCGATCATATATCCGCGCTCGGGTGTGAAACGGGAGGCGATTACGTAGCTGATCTGACTTGGAACACATCCGATCCGATTTGCCATCTCATTTCGTTGAAGCTCTAAAATTCCGTTCCCCTCATTGAGCATTTCTTCAATTATTTTCGCAATATAATCCGCTAGCATAGGTGGGCTCCTTTCTTTTTTGACCTTCTTTGACCTTTCTGGCATCATTATACTCTGATAGTCAAAGAAAGTCAAAGTCAAAGAAAGTCAAAAGCGGACTTTAAAAGACAATAGCGGTTAATTATTTTAATTTACCTACCTTTTTTCGAATGATTTCGCATTTTTTTACAAAAAACGAATAAAAGCTTAAAAAATCGCCCCTGCCTTGACAAGTGCGGTTTTTTGTGGTATACTAATAGATAAGAAAAAAAGAAGGGGGCTGACATCGAATGGATGCTCAAGCATTTCAAAACGAAAAATATCCGCATCTGTTTCGTGTGAACAGTCCGGATGATCTGAAAGCAATTCCCGCATCCGAGCTTCCGGCTCTTGCGGAGGAGATTCGCGCTTTTTTGGTCGAGCGTGTTTTGGAAAACGGCGGTCATCTTGCTTCCAATCTTGGTGTGGTAGAGCTGTCTTTGGCAATTCACCGTGTTTTTTCCTCTCCGCACGATCATATTATTTTTGATGTGGGACATCAAGCATATATTCACAAATTGATCACGGGGCGGCGCGATTCGTTTGATACGTTGCGCCAAGGCGGCGGAATCAGCGGCTTTCCAAAGCGGAGCGAAAGCGAGCACGATTGCTTTGGCACAGGGCATAGCTCCACGTCGCTTTCCGCGGCACTTGGCTTTGCCGAGGCAGACCGCATCAGCGGTTCAGATGCTTATACGATCTGCGTTTTGGGCGACGGAGCCTACACCGGCGGTATGATCCATGAGGCAATCAACAACTGCCGTAAAAAGCTCCGTTTGATCATCATACTGAACGAAAACGAAATGTCGATCTCCAAAAATATCGGAAGATTTGCGAGAACGCTTTCGCGTCTGCGTTCTTCAAAAGGCTACTTTAAAACCAAAAACGCAACCAATTCTTTTTTGAGTCGCATTCCGCTTATCGGTAAGCCGATCGTGTCAGGCTTGCGCCGCTTGAAGATGTCGCTCAAATCCTCGCTGTACGGAAGTAACTATTTTGAGGATCTCGGGCTTTACTATCTCGGACCCGTAAACGGAAACGACGAGGCGGCAGTGGAGCTGCTGTTGCGTGAGGCAAAGGCAAGCCGACAGAGCTGTGTGATTCATTTGAAAACACAAAAGGGAAAAGGCTATGCACCGGCGGAAGCAACGCCCGACCGTTTCCATGGGGTCGCCCCCGCGGGAACCGTCGTTCCCGACACGCCGTCTTTTTCAGCAGAAATGGGCGCGCATTTAACCGCGCTTGCCGCTAAAAACGAGAAGATCTGCGCCATAACGGCTGCGATGGCGGGCGGAACGGGCTTGACCAAGTTCCAAGCCGCATATCCTTCCCGTTTCTTTGACGTGGGAATTGCCGAGGAGCATGCGGTTACCTTTGCGGCAGGACTCGCGGCAAACGGTTTTCGTCCTGTTGTAGCTATCTATTCCACGTTTTTGCAGCGTGCCTATGACAATATAATTCACGACGTTGCGTTGCAAAAGCTTCCCGTTGTTTTTTGTATTGACCGCGCGGGACTCAACGCGTCGGACGGCGCAACGCATCACGGTATTTTTGACGTAGCATTTTTGTCGCAAATTCCCAATTTGACCATCTATACGCCTATTACGCGAGCGGGATTGCGTCTTTCACTTGAAACCGCGCTCAAAAATGAGCTTCCAACCGCAATTCGATACCCGAGCGGTTATGAGGATCCGGCTGTTTTGGAGACCTTTTATAAAGACGCGTCGATCACACAGATCGGTGTGCGCAACAACTATCGCCAAGCCGTCCATGATTCTCCGGAGGAATTGGACGCTGTGATCATCACGCATGGAAGAATTGTGAAGGAAGCCATGGCGGCGGCAGAGCAATTGAAAGGGCAGATGCAGGTTGGCATTTTGTTGTTGGAGCAAATCAAGCCATATGATGAAATTGCCAAAAAGGTTGAGCCTTTCCTTCCGAAAAAGACATGCCGCGTCATCTTCTTGGAAGAGGAGATCTATTCGGGCGGAATGGGCATGTTGCTGTCGGACGTAATGGCAACCGCATCCATTATGCAAAACAAGACCGTTCGCGTAATGGCATTGCGCGACAGCTTTGGAATTCAAGAGCGAACGGAACCGATCCATCATTCGTTTGCGCTGGACTGCGACGCGTTGATTTTGGCTTTGACAGAATAAAAAATGAGAAGGGGAGAGAGCCAAGCGTCTTTCCCCTTTTTGAGAATTGGAGGACCTCGCATGCTTCAAGAACCTTATCTCAAGCATATCGCGCTGTCGGGCACGCTTCCCGCCAACGCGTATTTCTCAGCACTTTCGGTGGTAAAGCATCTGGAGCGCATGGAGAAGCTCTCCTTTCACGCTCCCATCACCTTTTTTGTGGGGGAGAACGGAGTTGGCAAATCAACGCTGATCGAGGCGATCGCGGTTGCGATGGGCTTTAATCCAGAGGGCGGAACACGAAACTTCCGTTTTTCAACCGAAAGCAGCCACTCCGAGCTTTACCGTTATCTGACCGTTGCAAGATCGATCACACCAAGCCGAGACGGCTTCTTTTTGCGTGCCGAGAGCTTTTATAACGTTGCAAGTTATATTGATCAGCTTGACCGTATACCCGCGTCGGCACCGCCCATCATCCATTCCTACGGTGGCGTATCGCTTCACAGGCAATCTCACGGTGAAAGCTTTCTCTCCCTTGTAGAAAACCGCTTTGGAGAAAACGGTCTTTACATTCTCGACGAGCCTGAGGCGGCACTTTCGCCGGCGCGTTTGATGAAACTGATGATTTTAATTCATCGACTTGTAGAAAAGAATTCACAGTTTATTATTTCCACGCATTCTCCCATTCTGATGACAATGCCGAATGCCGAGATCTATCAGATTTCTCAACATTCCATAGAATCGGTATCCTATCGCGAGACCGAGCACTATCTCTTAACCAAGGATTTTTTTGACTCTCCCGAAAGAATGTTGAATTTTTTATTTTCGGATGAACCTTAAAACATGTGTTTGTCAAATGAAGCATCGCCTGCGGCGATATGATGCATTTGCTTCGCAAATATGATGTTGCTCCACTGCGTTCCGCAATGATGCGATGTTTGCCCCAAAACGTGGCAAAACCACGCATCATTAGGCGAAGCCGTCATCATTGGCGGAGCCAACATCATTTGCCGAAGGCAAACATCATTCAAAAAACGCACCTTTGTCGGTAGACAAAAGTGCGTTTTTTGTTGGCGGAGAGAGAGGGATTCGAACCCTCGTGTGCTTGCGCACAAACTGATTTCGAGTCAGCCCCGTTATGACCACTTCGATATCTCTCCATATATAATTAAACTCTAAAAGAGTCTAATTTTTTTAATTTATCTTGCGGGGCACCCCGTTATGACCCTGTTGCGGTACCCGAAATTTTAGCTCGCCTTGCTTGCAAAATTTCGACCGCTGCCACTCCTTATGCCTCGCTTTACCTGCCCCCGGCAGCGCTCGGCAACGTCCCCACTTCGACATCTCTCCATATATAATTAAACTCTAAAAGAGTCTAATTTTTTAATTTATCTTGCGGGGCGCCCCGTTATGACCCTGTTGCGGTACCCGAAATTTTAGCTCGCCTTGCTTGCAAAATTTCGACCGCTGCCACTCCTTATGCCTCGCTTTACCTGCCCCCGGCAGCGCTCGGCAACGTCCCCACTTCGATATCTCTCCATATATAATTAAACCCTGAAAGGGTCTAATTTTTAACTTTCTTGTATTGCGGCTGTTCACCGCAACGTATGATATTATAACACATAACTTTTAAAATTGCAATACCTTTTTCAGAAAAAAATAAAAAAATTCAAAAAAATGCACGTCCTACCAAAAAGACGTGCATTTTTTCGTTGAACTTATTTGCAATTGTGTGCGAAAAAATCAATAGAAAACAATGTTTGAGAATGTGCGGGTGGATTTATAGGTTTTGCTGCCTACGATATAGAAGCAATCACCGGGAACAATATAGGTGGATTTGATAAGCTGATCGCTGATTTGTAGATCGCGGTATCCCCAAGAGAAATTCGCTACTGTTTCGTCACTGTAGGAGGCAAAGTTACCGGTTTGCGCAATGCGGAGTCCGTTATATTCCGCGCCCAGGTCTTTCGCTTTATTGCTGTGTGTATGACCGGAGAAAAGACCAACGATTCTTGTTTCGGTTTTCAGTAGATTCTTAAATTCGTTGCTTTCCTTAGAAAGATCAAAATGGTGAGAAATCAAGAAAATATTTTTGCATTCGGGGTGCTTATCAATTTCAGCTTGAACAAAGGTCATATCCACCGCCTTGTAGGGGCTGTCATTTTTTCCGCCACCAACGTAAGCCGGATCAATTGCGCCGCTAAACGAGTCGGGCATAACAAAGAGGTTTTCACCTAAAACAAAGGATTCATTGCGGTTGTTGCCGGTAATTTGCTTCCATTTTTCATTGGTATAAAGCTCATGGTTGCCGGGGAGTACGATCGTCGGTACATCTTGGGGAAGCTGCGAAACATATTTTTCCATGAATTTTTGTGTATCACTTACCGAGGGGTTGCGCTGATAGCTTCCACCACCGTTCCAGCCCCAATAGTCAAGCGACATGTCGCCAAGAATGATGATCAGATCAAAGGGATCTCTCTTATGTTCGTCCAAAATTCCGTTCACCCAATATTGCAGGCGAACGTCTCTGTCCATGCCATAATAGGAGGAGAGGGAAGTGTAATGCATATCAGAGGTAAGGAGAACGCGGTATTCATCATCCGCCGGCGGATCGGTTTCGGTTTCGGTATCTTTTTCGGTCGTTGTTTCCTCCGTGTTGCTTTCCGTTGTTGAGCTCGATTCGGAATCGCCGACCGATTCGCTATCCGATTCGCTTTCCGATTCGGTTGTATCATCGGTGCCTGTGTCGGTAGAATCGTTACCGAGAAGATTGATAAAATCACATCCTACCGCCAACGACAGGAACATGCATAGCGTCAATAAAAGACAAAAAACTCTGATTTTTTTCATATTATTTTTCCCTTTCATAGGTTAGAATATTTCAAATTATATCATAACAATTTAGGTGTGTCAATTCTTTTTTTCTTTTTCTCTTTTATTTTTTATATTTTTGTGCTTTTTTCATGATTTTTAAATTAATTTTTGTGCATAATAAGAATGGCGTGTTCATAAAAAATTCATACATTTTTTGTCGCTTTATGGTATAATCTAATGTAGTATAGAGTATCTGCAAATGGAGGTTTTCATGGCACTCAAAAAGATGCTTGCAATCGATCTCGGTGCGTCGAGCGGGCGCGGAATTGTCGGAACGTTTGACGGTTCTCGTCTCACACTTACCGAAAATCACCGTTTTTCAAACGATCCCGTAATTGTGAATGGGAGAATGTATTGGGATATTCTCCGCATTTTTCATGAGATCAAGCAATCCATCACCAAAACGGTTTTGGAAGGGGATGCAATCTCCTCCATCGGAATTGACACGTGGGGTGTGGACTATGCTTTGATCGACCGCTTTGGCAGAATGCTTGCCAACCCAACGCATTATCGGGATACCCGAACAAAGGGAATTGCCGACTATGTAAATGAAACGCTCTCACTTGACGAGCTTTATCAGATCGCGGGTATTCAATGCCTTGATTTTAATACAATCTTTCAGCTTGCCGCCGATCTGCGCGATGATCCCGATGTGTTTGCGCGCGCCGAACGGATGCTCAATATTCCCGACCTGCTTAACTATTTCCTAACGGGAAATATGTGCAATGAATATACGATCCTTTCCACGGGCGCTTTGCTTGACGCGAAGGAGCGTGATTATGCCGAATCGATTTTGGCACGTCTCGGCATCCCGCGTCGTTTGTTTGGGGAGATCGTTCAGCCGGGTCACCGCGTTGGAAAGCTCTTGCCGCAGGTTCTTGAAGAAACCGGTCAAACCGACGCGGAGGTCATCACGGTTGCTTCGCATGATACCGCGAGCGCGGTGATTGCGGTGCCGACCGAGGAAGAAGACTTTATTTACATCAGCAGCGGAACGTGGTCCCTGATGGGAACCGAGCTGAGGGATCCGCTGATCAACGAACAATCACAACGTTTGAATCTTACCAATGAGGGCGGTGCGATGGGAACGATCCGATTCCTGAAAAATATTATGGGATTGTGGCTCATTCAAGAGTCGAGACGCCAATGGAAGCGAGAGGGAAAGGACTATTCCTTTGCGCAAATGGAAGCATGGGCAAGAGAAGCCCAACCGCTTCGTTCCTTTATCAATCCGGACGACGCATCCTTTGCTACTCCCGGAAATATGCCTGAACGAATTCGCGAATATTGCCGCCGAACCGGACAGTACGTTCCCCAAACGGTGGGCGAGATCGTTCGTTGCATTTACGAGAGCTTAGCGTTGAAATACCGTATGACCGCAGAATCAATTGAAGCGTTGATGGGAAAGCCTGCTAAGGTGATCTACGTGGTAGGTGGTGGTACAAAGGATCATTTCCTGAGCCAAATGACCGCCGATGCAAGCGGTATTCCCGTATCCGCAGGACCCGAGGAGGCAACCGCAATCGGCAACCTGATGATGCAGTTGATCGCAGCCGGAGATGTTGCGGACCTGCAAGAGGCACGCAGGATCGTTTCCAATTCCTTTGCGCTGAAGCACTATGAGCCAACCCCCGAGCGAGCCGCATGGGATGAGGCTTTTGAACGTTTTGGTTTATTAAACTGACAAAAAAAGACCTGTCAGGCCGATAAAGGGAGCTTTATTCGGTAATAGGGGATATAAAAAAGAAAAAACATACAACTTTGGAGGGTGTTATGAAGAACAGTCAAAGCGGAGAACTCGTTGTAATCGGAATGAAGGGCTGTGAGCGCTTCACGGAGCAGGTTGACAACTACTTGAAGGATTGGCGCAGACGCGGTGCGGGCGAGGATAACGGTTTCTCGATCATCGCAGATTGTCCCCGTTTCGGATCGGGAGAAGGCAAGGGAATTCTTCACAATTCCATGCGCGGCAAGGATGTTTATATTCTTTGCGATGTCTTCAATTACGGTGTTACCTACAAGATGTACGGAAACGTTGTTCCGATGAGTCCCGATGATCACTATGCCGACCTCAAGCGTATCATCGCCGCAATCGGCGGTAAAGCTCGCCGCATCACGGTTATCATGCCGATGCTTTACGAGGGCCGTCAGCACAAGCGATCAAGCCGTGAGTCGCTTGACTGTGCGCTGATGCTCCAAGAGCTTGTTTCGATGGGCGTTTCCAATATTCTGACCTTTGATGCGCACGATTCCCGCATTTCCAATGCGATCCCGCTTTCGGGCTTTGACAACGTTCAGCCCACCTACCAGATGATCAAGGCAATGGTACGTGCCATTCCCGACGTTCAGATCGATAAGGATCATATGGCAATCATTTCTCCCGATGAGGGTGCAATGTCCCGTTGCATGTACTATAGCTCCGTGCTTGGTCTTGATATCGGAATGTTCTATAAGAGAAGAAATTATTCGGTTGTCATCAACGGTAAGAACCCGATTGAGGCACACGAATATCTCGGACAGGATCTCCATGGCAAGGACGCTGTTGTGGTTGACGACATGATCTCCTCGGGCGAATCCATGCTGGACGTTTGCAAGCAGCTCAAGGAGAAGGGCGCAAACCGTGTATTCTGCTTTGCAACCTTCGGTCTCTTTACCGATGGCTTTGACAAGTTTGATCAGGCTTTCAAGGACGGTATTTTCGATCGCGTTTTCACAACCAACCTGATTTACCGCCGCCCCGAGCTTTTGCAAAAGCCTTGGTTTGTTGAGGTTAATATGTGCAAGTACGTGGCATATCTGGTTGACACGCTCAATAACGATGCTACTATCAGCTCGCTCCTCAATCCCGTAAAGAGAATTCAGGCCTTGATGGACAAGCACCGCAGTGAGCTTGCCGCACAGATGAAGATCTCCTTTGACGAAGAATAATCCTTAAAAGATCATAAATTGCCCCGAATGATGCGCATTCCGCGATAAAATGCGGTTCCTTTGCGTGCTTTCGGGGCAATTTTCTTTTTTATGAAAAGAATCGCGTTTTTTATTCGATATGAGTTGCATTTTTTTATAAAATATGGTAGAATAATAATTAAAGACGCATTCTGCGGAACAACTATGCGAAAGGAGGCATCCGACAAGATGAATTCCAAAAAGGATTATCGGTATCTTTTGTCCGGTCTCGATAAATTTATAGATTACTGTATCAATTTTCTTGCGGCTTTTGTGTCGTATCTCATTACAAAGATCATGTATCCTGCCGAATTTCGAATCGGAAATGGCAGAGCTGTTTTTGTGATCAGCATTTTATGCCTGATCACCTCCTTCTTTTATAATTATTACAACATCTATCTTCCGATGCGTACACGCGGCGTATTGTTTTTTGTTGGGCGCATTTTGCTTGTAAATTCGGGAACCACCGCTTTTTCGGTCTTCGTAATTTATCTCTTGCATCAAAATAACACCACCGCATATATCTCGTGGCTCATTTTAACGGTTATTTTCGCAACGCTTGTTGTAATGGCGAAAAAGATTGCTATGATCTCTTTTTTGCGCAGTTTACGCGCGAGAAAACGGAATATCAAGCATATCTTGCTTGTAACAGACAGCCAAGAGATGGCGGACGCGTACATGGAGGAGATATTGAACAACCCGCAGTTCGGTTATTCGGTAATCGGTTACGTTGGAAATTTGAACGTGATCGGATTGCCGCATCTTGGAACAACGGGAGATCTTGACCGACTCCTCAAGGAGCTACGCCCCGATGAGGTCGTGCTTGCATTTGATACAGTACGAAAACGTTTGATCACGAAATATATTACAATTTGCAACAACAATTGTATCAAGATCATGGTCGTGCCTGCAATTTGCGGTTATTTCCGTTCGCCTCGGCAGGTAACAGAGCTTGGTAATCTGCCGCTGATCGACATTCGTTCTACACCGCTTGATAATATTTCCAACCGTGTTCTCAAACGGATAACCGATGTGATCGGTTCTTTGATTCTGATTCTTCTGACCTTGCCCCTCATGCTGTTCACTGCGATCGGTGTGCGCCTGTCATCTCCGGGACCAATCCTGTTCCGTCAGACCCGCGTGGGGCGTAATAATCGCGAATTTACCATGTATAAGTTCCGTTCCATGCGTGTAAATGATTCGGAAACTACCGGTTGGTCAACCGAAAACGATCCTCGCAAAACGCGTTTCGGTGCCTTTATCCGAAAATTTGCGCTCGATGAGCTTCCGCAGTTTTTCAACGTATTAAAAGGCGATATGAGTCTCGTGGGACCGCGTCCCGAGGTTCCTTTTTACGTTGAAAAATTCAAAAAAGAAGTGCCGCTTTATATGCTCAAGCACACGCTTCGCCCCGGAATTACAGGTCTTGCCCAAGTGAAAGGCTTGCGTGGCGACACCTCCATTCAAGCTCGCATTGATGAGGATATCAATTATATCGAAAATTGGACGTTTTGGGGCGATATTCGAATTATGCTGATCACCCCGTTTTGTGCCGTGAACCGTCATGAAAAGTATGCGGCAAAGGAAGCCGAGGCGGAACAACGAAAGGCACGCCGACAGGGGACAAGTCATTCCGCATCGGAGGGCGAAAAAAATGGCAGCGAATTTTGAATCCAAGAAAATTCTTTACGCTGCCTCCACCGAATCCCATCTGAAAAATTTTCATATGCCGTATATAGCGGAGCTACGTAAAAAGAATCGCGTATTTACTATGGCAACGGGAAATGCCGTTGATTTTTCAATTGCGTTTCATAAATCGTTTTTCAGTTTTGGAAATCTGAAAAGTATTTTGCGGATTCGTTCCATTTTGAAGCGTGAACGGTTTGATGCTGTGATATTGCATACCACTCTTGCCGCTTTTTTGATCCGCGCGGCTATGATCGGGCTTCGTCGCCGTCCTTTTGTCCTGAATGTGGTTCACGGTTATCTTTTTCCGTCAAAGCCCAAAAGGCTATCGGATCGAATCTTGTTGCTGTGTGAATCACTCCTGCGCGGCAAAACCGATGAAATTGCCGTAATGAACGCCGAGGATCTTCTGATTGCCACGGAACACAAGCTTTGTTGCGGCAGGGTCTTTTCAATTCGCGGTATGGGCATCACACTGTCTGACGTAGTTCCCGATAAGGATCTTACACTCCGCGCGTCGCTTGTAGGGCATGGCCCCGCTTTTGTTTGCGGTTTTGTTGGGGAATTGAGCCGCAGAAAAAATCAAATGTTTTTGATTCACGCAGTTTCGAAATTGCGGGAACGCGGTATTCCGATCCAACTTTTGTTGATTGGAGAAGGCGGATTGCGCGAGACACTGGAAAAGGAAATTGCAACGCTGGGTTTGAAAGATGTAATTTATCTTTGCGGTGCCCGCTCGCCGATCCTACCGTATCTTTCCGTGATAGATCTCTACCTTTCCGCCAGCATATCGGAGGGGCTTCCGTTCAACGTCATGGAAGCTATGTCCTGCGGTCTTCCCATCGTGGCGAGTAACACAAAGGGGCAGGTAGACCTGCTTGGCGGCACAGATGCTGTTTTGTATCCTGCATCGGACATGGATGCTTTTTGCGACGCGGTACAGCAGGTTTATCAATCGAAACGCTACGGTGTGGGGAGCGTTATTTATCCCGAAATTTCAAACTACCGATTAGACGCGGTGTTTGAAGAAAATATTCAACAATTCACGGTAGGAATGGAGTTGCTATGACTGCTAATACCGATACCATTCGTCGATTTTATGACGGAATATACTATCCCATCGCGGTTATTTTGCTTGTGTTTTTAGGGCATGTTCTTGAGCTGGACGTTCTTTTTGCGGCTTTGATTGCGCTCTCTGTGATTCCGGCGCTCCTGCTTTGCTCAGACCTTCGTTTTCTGATCACCCCATATCTTTCCATTTATTTTGTGATCGGTGTCAAGGATTACACGCCAAGTCAAACGGGAATGGCAGAACGCTTTTTGAATCCCGCGGTTTTAACACTTGCCGCGATTCTGGCGGTTGCGCTGATAGTTGCCTTTGTTCTTTTTTTCAAGCACAATGCAAAAAACGCGAATCCACTTCATTCGCGCGCTCTTTTTTGGAGCATGATCCTGTTCTGCTGCATTTTGCTGACAAACGGAGTCTTTTTCGCAAACTATACACCCAAAAATTTGCTCTTTGTCAGTTCGATCGCGCTTCCATTACTCGTTAGTTATCTTCCTTTTGCGCTCTTTCTAAGATTCGATCGAAAGACCTTTGATTATTTTCTGTCGGTCCTTGTTCTGATCGGTCTTTTGCTTTCGGCTGAGTTGCTTTTCGCATATGCTACAACGGTGCGCTTTGAGAATGGACAAATTGTAAAGGAGAGTGTAATTTTAGGGTGGGGCGTTTGGACAAACGTGGGCTGTATGCTCGCAATGCTGATGCCCGCATGCTTTTATTTCGCGCATTCCCATCGGTACGGCTGGATTGGGCTGATCCTTGGCTTTTTCGAATTCTTTTGTATTGTACTTTCCCAAAGCCGCGGCGCATTACTTGTAGGGGCTCTTGCACTCATGCTTTGTCTTTTGATCCTTTGTATTGGCGGCAAAAATCGACGGTTCAACCGCGTTTTCACAGCGGTTGTATTTGGACTGGGGGGCGTTGCGGTCCTTCTGGTGTCGGAGCATTTGGCGGTTCTTGTAAAAAGCTTTCTTCAAACAGGCTTTTCGGATAATGGGCGATTTGAGATCTGGCGGCTCGGCATCTCCAATTTCAAGCGTGCGCCTATCTTTGGCTGTGGATTTTATGAGTCCTACGAGAATCCCGCATGGGATGTTGGCGTCTTTCCGCATCTTTATCATAACACCGTGATTCAATTGCTTTCCTCGGGCGGTGTGATGGCGCTGCTTGCTTATTTGTGTCACCGCGTCTTATCTATCCGAGCACTGTTTCGATCACCAACGCATGGAAAGCTTTTTCTTGCTGTAGGAATCCTATCTTTGTTGGCGTTCAGTCTCCTTGATGTGATGTTTTTTATGATCTATCCCATCATGTTCTACTCTTTAATGCTTCTGTTCATGGAAAACGGAAGCTTTGAACCCAATTCTTCCAATTTTGAATCAAAATGAAAATCGGGGCGTCTCAAATGCAGTTTTTGCATTTGTTTGACAGCCCCTTTTTTGATTTTGTTTACTGCCGCCCATCAGGCAGTATAATCCTGAACCCAAGAGATCAATTCCTTCCATGAGGACAGCGGAATCCCCGATGCAAGTGCCGCGCGGTCATTTGCGGGGAGGGTGTCGACTGCAACGTCCAGAATGTGTAGCAGATATCCGTCGATCGTAAAAATTCCGATCCGCCCGTCTGTTTCCCGCAAAACAAACCGGTCTGCGTCGCTTGTTTCTCCCAAAACAGGAATGGAACTGTCCCGATATTCCGATAATAGCGATTCCATCTGATCAACAAGCTCTGCCGCTTCTGTTTGTACCGCACGGCTTTCGTCCACCGTGTTGCGCAGTACCGTCAGTGTTGAAATGCAAAATGTGAAGCAAACGATTAAAATAAAACAGCAAAGTATCAGCAAAATTTTTGAGGCATCCATTCTTTTTCTCCTTTCTCAGTTTTTATCAAATCTTCTAATGATAGCATTTCCCATTTTGCGTGTAATATGCGCGCTTCGGTGGAATACTTTCAACAAATGCGGAAAGGAGTACAAAAAATGAAAGGGAGAAGATCGATACAAACACCAAAGCGGTGGATCGGAAGAAAAATAATAACGCTTTTCTTTTGTTTTGCTGTGTTTTTTTTAGTCGGTGTAGGAATATTTTTGCATACACATTTTGAGAAAACGCTTCCCGATACTCTGATCGAGACGAGCGGAAAGGGCATTTCTCCTCGTTTTTATACCTATTCTTTTACCGATCGCAAAAACAGAGAGGGGACTGCAAAAGAGGTAACGCAGGAGATCTTTTTGCAGGAAAAAAACGAATATATATCCTATCCCGATATTCCGCCCGACATGATCAATGCTTTTATCGCGATAGAGGATCACCGTTTTTTTGAGCATCGCGGCGTGGATTGGCTCCGAACGGCTGCGGCAGGTTTGAACTATTTTTTGGGATTTTCCAATCAATTCGGTGCATCTACCATCACACAACAACTCGTTAAAAATCTTACGGGGCATGATGAGATCAGCCCACGCCGAAAATTACAGGAAATGCTGTATGCATTGGATCTGGAACGCCAACTTGACAAAACCGAGATTCTGGAGCGCTATTTGAATATCATTCATTTTTCGGATCACTGTAACGGAATATGGGCGGCGGCGGATCATTATTATTCCAAATCCGTGCAGGAATTAACCCTTTCCGAAATTGCTTCGATTGCCGCGATCACAAATAGCCCAACTTATTATAATCCGATCCATCACCCCGACCACAATCTCGAACGGAGAAATCTGATACTTTCTGAAATGTACCGATACGGATATATTACCGAGCAGGATTATCAAACCGCCTCGAATGAGCCAATTTCACTTCATGTGCGAGAGCAAGGCGAGGGCAACCGTATTAATTCATGGTACGTGGATATGGTTATTGAGGACGTGATCGGAGACCTGATGCAAAAATATGATCTTGAAAGAAGTGCCGCATCCAGGCTTTTTTATGCAGGGGGGCTGTCGATTGAAATGGCGATGGATGAGGAGCTTCAACAAACCGTAACGGACTATTATCGCGATGTCGTCCGCCTTCCGCATAATGCAAGCGGGGAATCCGCACAATCGGCACTCATTGTAATGGATCCGCACACAGGAGATATTTTAGCGGTGGCAGGCGCAGTTGGTGAAAAAAATGCCAACCGCATTCAAAATTTCGCAACACAAACGCTTCGCCCGCCCGGATCTGCGATCAAACCCATTTCGATCTATGCACCGGCATTGGAGGAGGGGCTGATCAATTGGGCAAGCGTTTATGACGATACCCCTACCGATTTTGATATTTCGGGAAAGCTTGCGTGGCCAAAAAACGCAACAGGGGAATACCGTGGATTAACCAATATTGCCTATGCGGTGGCACATTCCACCAATACCGTTCCCGTTCGTATTTTAAAGGAGCTCGGACGGGAAACATCTTATCAATGGGCAAAAGAACGCTTTCATCTGTCGAATATGGTTTCAAACAGTACGGCAAACGATTGTGATACAGCTGCATTAGCGCTCGGACAGTTGAATTACGGGATTACGCTCCGTGAGTTGACCGATGCATATACCGTGTTTGCCGACGCGGGGCGGTATCATCCGTGGCGTTCATATTTCAAAGTCCTGGCAGCAGACGGAAGAATTTTGCTTGATTCTCCCGACCGTTCCGAAATTGTGCTGTCGGAGAGCAATGCAGCGATCATGACCAAGCTTTTGCAGGGCGTTGTGGAATACGGAACCTCCTCCTCGATCACACTCGGAAAGCTGACCGAATGCGCGGGGAAAACAGGCACGACAAACGGAGACGCCGACCGTTGGTTCATTGGCTATACGCCCGACTTTTTATGCGGTGTATGGTGTGGATACGCATATCCCGAGCCTCTTGAGGGGCGAAACCTTTGCACCTCTATCTGGAATCAGGTTATGAGAGAAATTGTGGGAAGCAAAGGGGAAAACGTTCGGTTTTCGGTTCCGTCCAATGTCATTCGTGTCACGTACTGCCGTGATTCTGGAGAGCTTTTGAACGAAAACTGTCTTTATGATGCACGTGGCGATCGTTCTCAAACCGGCTGGTTTGTTGTTGGAACCGAGCCTCAAAAGCATTGCAGTTGTCATATTTTATGCGACTATGATGTGCAAAACGGGGGAATCAGCCATGGAAACTGTCCTGCAGAAGCCATAAAAAAAGTTTCTCTTATCCGGGTTTTACGGCACTTTCCCATTCCCGTCTACGTTACCGACGCACAGTACACGTGGTTTGGTGATCCGCTCACTGTCAAACCCAATGAGGATCCAACCCGCGCGTATTACGCAAAGAGTTTGAAAGGATATACCGGTATTGCGCCAACGAAAAATCCCTTTAACCGCTCTTGTCAAGCGCATTTACACGCACCGGATCCCGAGATGGATTGGAGCTATCTCTTTCCTCGAATATCGGATCCCGATCTGTTTGAAGAATAATTTGTGTTCTCGCCTCATACCTTTTTAATCAGAGGCGTTAAAAAAACAGCGCCTCGGAGAAGAGGTGCTGTTTTATGTATAAGAAACAATACGGTCGTATGACGCCCGGCGCGTGGCTTAGTTCCGAATTGGAGCGTACCAATCCGATCTTCATGATCGCAATTGGACTTTTATTAACGGTTGGCGGTATTTTGGTACGCGCCTTTATCGGAAGTCCGCACCGAACGCTCCTGGAGCTTGGGATCGGCGCCATGGTTCCGCCGGTTTGGATTATGACAACGCTTTGGACCGTCGCGTTGTTTGGAATCGGCTGTGGGGCAGGGTTTGTACTCGGTATGCGAAGCGGAGGATATGACGGAGAACGCTACAAGGGGTGTATGTTCTTTGTTTTATTGGCAGTATTGGAGCTATGCTGGTATCCTACCTTTTTCGGTGCAGGACTTTACTTTTTAAGTGTGCTCGAATCCATTCTGATCCTATGTCTTTCTCTTGGAGTAACCTTTTGCTTTTACCGTGTCAGCAAATTTGCGGGAGCAATCTTTTTATTTCACACCGTTTGGCTCATTTATATGCTCATTCTGAATTTTGCAGCATTTTTCATGTGATAAAAAGCCTTATTTTGGTGTTTTGTTTTTATCGGGTTTCGTTTGAAGCGCGGTGGGGGACGGTGTCATCTTCATGCTGAAATATTTGTCCCATTTGAGTCTTCGTTGCCGTTTTAGCAGTGCTTCGGTAACTGCCCAAACGCAAATTCCAACTGTAAAGAAGATCAAGCCCGCCATAAATGCGCGGTTTTGCGTGAGTGCCTGAATGCCTTTCAATGCGCCGACAAAAGCGCTTCGTTCCGCAGCTCCGGCTGTATAAAGCGGGAGGATCTCAATCTGTTGCCCGCGGTAAAGGATCGCAACGTAGCCTACCGGCATGCCTTCCGAAACAGGGGCTTCAAGCGAAGGGGTATTTAAGCGGATGCTGAAGGTAACGTCCGTTCCGATTTCTGCCGTCAGCGGCAAAAAGCAGGAGAAGGGTTCCGCCACGCGAAGTTCCATTTCATGTACCGTATCCGAAACTGTTACGGGAACCGTACAGACCGCTTGATCGGGCGAGAGCAGCGTTTGATAGCCAAACGCGTCAAAGCACCAAGCCAGAAAACGGTTTACAACAAGATATCCATAGGTTGTCTCCTCGGTTTCGGGAGCACCCATTACAATACAAATATACGTGTCCTCCCCTTTGTTTGCGGCTGTAACCACACAGCTACCGCCACGTTCTGTATATCCCGCACTCATTCCTTTGCATTTTGCGTTGAAATATTTGTCGGTCATTGTTTTGGAAACCAAGGCGTTCCGATTGTAAAAGGTGCGGGCATCTAATTTATCGGATCCCGTAAAGGAATAGCGTACAGTTGAACAGATCTGCATGTAGAGTGTGTTTTCATAGGCCTGTTTTGCGATACGGTAGAGATCATCGGCATCGGTACGGGAGGCGTCGTCAACACCGCTGGGGTCGCTGAAAAAGGTATGGTCGCATCCCATTTCGACGGCACGCGTGTTCATGCGCTCCACAAAAGCATCTTTTGAGCCTGCTATGTAGACTGCGAGCGCATCGAATGCGTCGTTGTAGCTGGCACAGATCGCCGCATAGAGAAGCTGTTCCACCGTGAGGATATCTCCAACCTTGATGTAAAGTCGGTATCCCGCCGAGCTATTTACCATTTCGGCGGTTATCGCAACCTCCTCATACAGTCTGTCGGCAAGCGTTTCACAAGCCAAAAGACCCGCCATTACCTTAACGGTGGAGCCTGCGCTGACCGTTTCGGTTGCATTTTTTTCAAAAACAGGGGTTCCGCTTTCCACGTGAACAAGATAAACCGCCTCCGCCTCGTCGGCTGATGGGGGAAGTGCTGTATCATCGGCGGCAAAGGAGGGGATTATATGCGCCGAGCAGATCAGTGTCAAACAAAAAACAACGAGCAAAAAAACGAATTTGCGACGCATATGGACACTCCTTTCTTTTTAAAGTGTGGTTTGGTAATCTCTTGCCGCCTTTACGTCGCATTGAATTTGCGCGCGGAGCGTGTCGATCGAATCAAAGGCTTGTTCGGGGCGAAGGAATTTTAAAAAGGATACGCGGACAAGTTTTCCATAAAGATCGCCTGAAAAATCAAGCAAATAGGTTTCGCAATTGGCGCTTGAGCTATTGTCCACAGTAGGGCGCAGACCAACGTTGGAAACCCCCCGATAGATTCTTCCATCCGTCTCACAGTCGGTCACGTAAACTCCGTGACGGGGGATCAGAAGCGCAGACGGGAAAAATTGATTGATCGTTGGGGTCCCCAGCTTATGTCCGAGTGCTTTTCCGTGCACGACCTCCGCGCAGAAGGAATAGGGGCGGAGAAGCATTTGCGTAGCTTTTTCGGGAGCACCCATGAGAAGATACTCTCGAATACGCGTGGAAGAAACGCGCGCACCGTCGATACACACCTCCGATTGAATGATGACAGGCGCTTGGAGCATGTCGGCAAGCATGTCGGCTTTCCCATCGGCATTTTGACCGAATGCAAAATTAAATCCGCAAACAGCACCGACACAATGGCAGGTATTTTTGAGGATTTCTTCCACAAATAAAGTGGGGGTGAGCGCACGAATTGACGGGAAATCGGCAAGAAAAGCATATTCCATGCCCATTTGACGAAAATATTGCAGTTTTTCCTCCAAGGTGCACAATCTTGGCACTGCCGCTCCCGAAAGGAAATCCGAGGAAGGAACTCGAAAGCAGAATACGGCACAAGCGGCAGAGGGGAACTTTTCATTCCGAAGCGACAGCGTTTTTTTCATTAATTCACGGTGTGCCGCGTGAACGCCGTCAAAGTTCCCAAGGCAAAGCACGCTTTGGGAAGGGAACGCTGTTTCTTGTCCATCGGATAAAGAAATACAACTTACAGCTTGCATTATTTTACGTTAACTCCAAGTAATTTTTTACAAGCTCGCTCATCAATTCATCGCGATCAATTTTGCGAATCAACGCACGGGCATTTCGATAATTTGTGATGTAGGTGGGATCCTCTGAGAGCAGATACCCAACGATCTGTCCAATCGGATTATATCCTTTTTCACTCATCGCCTCATAAACCTGGCGCAAAATTTCACGCATATCGGTTACTTCTTCTTGAAGGGTATTATTCTCGGTTTGATTTGTCATTTCTTTTTTACATCCTTTCTCAATTTTCGGATCGCAAAAAATATCCACCTTAAATTATATATGAAAAATCATTTTTTTTCAAGCCCTTTTCAAAATAATCCTGCTTTTTTTATTCCAACCCTTGACGAAAAGCCTGTTTTACGCTATACTAAATGGCAGAATAGAGAAAAGAGGTTAAAAGAAATGAAAATTACGTTGTTGGATGCCGCAACTCTTGGCGACGATCTTTCGTATAATCTGTTCCATGAATTTGGAGAGGTTCGGGTTTTCAATATTTCACCGGCGGACCGGGTGGCACAAAATATTGCGGATTCGGACGTTGTTGTAATCAACAAGGTGAAACTTGGTGCCGTAAATCTTGCAGACGCAAAATCATTGAAACTGATCTGTATTGCCGCAACGGGGTTTGATAACGTGGATCTTGATTATTGCCGATCTCGCGGGATCGCGGTATGCAACGTGGTTGGTTATTCCACGCCGTGTGTAGCACAGGTAACGGTTGCGATGGCGCTCTCGCTGATCACACATCTTCCCGAATTCGATGCCTGTGTGCGGAGCGGTGAATATACCGCACGCGGAATCCCCAACAGGCTTACACCCGTTTACCATGAAATTGCCGGAAAAACATGGGGTATTATCGGCTTTGGAAATATCGGTAAGCAGGTTGGACGCGTTGCGGAAGCATTGGGTTGCCGCGTTTTGGTGCATAAAAGAACGCCGATTGACGGGGTTCCGTGTGTGGATCTTGACCGTATTTGCCGTGAATCCGATATTTTGTCGATCCACACCCCACTCAATGATTCGACGCGAGGACTTCTTGACGAGCGTCACATCAAAATGCTGAAGCGCAATGCGATCGTGATCAACGTAGCGCGTGGAGCTGTTACCGATGAAGCGGCCCTTGCCGCTGCTGTGCGCGAAGGGAGGATCGGCGCACTTGGGGTGGACGTTTACAGTACGGAGCCATTTGCGGTCGATCATCCCTTTTACAGCATCAAAGACTATCCCAACGTGTGTTTTACCCCTCATATGGCATGGGGCGGCTTTGAAACACGGGTTCGTGTGATGACCGAGATGGCAGAAAATATCCGCGATTTTCTCTCGGGTGGACGTCGAAACCGCGTAGACTAAGGTGACTTCTTAAATTTTTTACAGAACGTATGCTATGAAATGAAAAAAGAAAACGGTAAGTGTTAGAACTTGCCGTTTCCTTTTTAGCGTGTTTTTCATTCTTTTTTCTGTCTGTTGAGAATTCTTGCGATCAATGGGCGGTGGATCTTCATTGCACCAACGGGGCAGAATTCCTGACAACAAAAGCAGGTAATGCAGTGTTTGCGGTCAATTACGGGAACGCCCTTTTTCATTGTGATGACGTGTGCAGGGCATACCTCGGCACATTTTTTACAGCCGATGCAAAGGGAACGCTGGGGTCTTGGCTCGGATCGAAGGGCTTCTTTTACAAACATTGCGGCAAATTTACCTGCGCCTTCAAATTGAAGACTGCGGCGCACCTCCACCGTGTCGAAATCGCGGACACAGAGTGATTTCCATTCTCCTGAGATGGAAAGTGACTCTGCGCTTGCGGGGATTCGTCCCTGTTTTAGCGCAACCTTTAACGTTGGTACATCTTGCGGTGTCAGTCCGATCAATGCCGCGCAGAGAAGATCGAGCCTGTGCGGATCTTTTGAGGCAAGAAGGGCACCGATTTTTCGCGGCTTTCCCTGCGTGGGTCCGTTTCCTTCCATTCCAACGACCGCGTCCACAATGCAAAGCTTTGTCTTTTCTGAAAAATAGGAATTGAGATCAATCAGCATGGAGGCAAAATCCTCGTGGTTGGGAAAGCGAAAATGATATTCGGGCTTGAAGGTGCCCGGGACTATGCCAAACATATTTTTTACCGCTGCACTCATACCCATCATGCCATGCGTTTTCAGCTTGCAAAAATTGATGATCGCATCTGCACGGTCAAGATATGCCGTATATGTAAAGCTTGTTGCAACAGTCGCCTTTGGAAATGAGGCATCTGCGATGGAATAATCATCATTGAGCATTGCGCCGACTCCTTCCGCCTCCTTCATTCCGGTTGCGGCATAAATGCGATTTACAACAGGCGCATTGTAAAGCCCACCGGGGCTATCACCAATGATCGGGATCGCGCCCCGCTCTCGCAGCATACGAACCAACTCACATAGCAGGGCAGGGTGTGTGGTTGCCGCCGCATCGGGCTTCATCATGGAAACAAGGTTTGCTTTGATCGCAATTCGCATCCCATCTCTTACCCAATCAAGCCCACCGATGGGCTCCAGAATTTTGATGAGTGCCTCGCGAACCTCGGCGGATTGGTAAGAATTACATGCGGAAACGGATACATCAAACACCTTCAACACCTCCTTTTATTTTTACATCATATCATGTTTTTCTTGTAATTGCAATACTTTTTCCGAAAAATGCAAGGATTTTTCACTCAAAGAAGCATCGGAAACCGGAAAAACAAGCGTTCAAGCTTGCGGTAAATCCCACCCGCATCTTCAAACGGCAGGGGATTGATTCCCCTCCCGCATTCTAAAGTGAAGCAGGGGATTCTCGCCTCCAAAGCGCACCAGTCGGTCAACCCTCCAAAAGATGCCGCCCCCTCTGCTTCTGCAAGCCGATATCCGCACAAAGAGGAGATCCGTTCGGCAATGGCGGGCGCTCTTTTCGCACACGTTCCACGACAGCGATAGTAAATTTCTTCTCCCTGCGTGTGTAGTGTTAAGATCCCACTGACGTTTTCGTGGAATCGAATCCAATTGCAAAGTGCCGAGACCTCCGGCTCGGATTCGGGGTGCTCTCCGCTGAAGCGGGTCGGCGCGCCTTGCAGAATCCCATTTTCAGCCTCTATTTTTTTATATTCGTGAAAGCATGCGTCATAATTGTGATTGAGGTCAACACCACGTGCGTTTGCCTGCCAGTGTTGAAAATCACGTTCTCCACCATTCATAGCGAGTACACGCTCAAACAGTGGATTTTCGTCATCTACACCGTGAATTTGATAGGATACACCGTCTGGGTTGAGCATGGGAATGATGCAAAGCGTTACGCAATCGAACAAAAGGGGGACCGATACGCCGTGAATGTGTTCTTTTTGCTCGAACGCATCACACACAGATGCTAAAAAACGGCATAAAACA
Organism: Oscillospiraceae bacterium; assembly: GCA_015063585.1. Classification (GTDB taxonomy): domain Bacteria; phylum Bacillota; class Clostridia; order Oscillospirales; family CAG-272; genus UMGS1865. Next base: position 35,050 of record SVTW01000001.1, on the reverse strand, counting down.
AAAGACGTGATCCACTCCATTCCGTGATGCGCACCTACGTATAGAACCTTTCTTGCCCCGTTTCCAACGGTTAAAAGCGGAATGGGGCGGTTGAGTATCGAGGTTCCGATATAATGCAGATCCAAAAAATCATACTGCGCGCACATCTCACCGATCGCGCTCATCAGTTCGTTATGGTCGAAGGGGGTTATCGACGTTAGAAAAGAAAAATCCACTCTGCGCATTTGAAAAACCTCCGCTTTTATGCCTTTTTGTTAGCAGATTATGCCGCAAAAAAATAAATGTTTACAAATAAAGCACGAAATCGGCAGGATTTTATGCTATAATAAAATATCATTTACTTATGAAAGGACGTTTCCATGGAGCTTTCTTCCTTTGATCAAAGCCGAAAAGTTTGTTTGCGAAAGCAAATGACGGTTGCAATTTTTTCAATTGTGATCGTTTATGCCGTGATTTGCACGCCGGTTTCTATTTGGTGTACAAGCGATATTCTGATTGCGGAATCGGTATTTCCGCTGATTTGGGATGAGATTATGACTATAGTAAATTACCTGTATTATTGGTCTGTGTTTTCTTTTGCGCTCTACGCTTGTTTCCGCTTTGATGTCGTTCATCACACTCCTTTTATTCTGCTCACCGGTATTTCAGCGCTTGTTCGCTATCCACTCAACCTTATAGCGGGATATTTTGTGAACGGATTCCCTGTAATAGACGACTTTTTCATTGAATTTCCTTACGTTCTCTTTGATATTTTCGTTGATCTCCTGATCTTTGCACTGTATTGGATCGCGATGCGCTTGATCAAACGAAAGATTCCGGTTCGAAAATATGAAAAGCGGAGCGAAGCTTTTGCAAAATTCGTCCCCTTTCAATCTCTTTTTTCAATTCAAAACCCTGTTCAATGCAGTCTGCTTGTTGGATCGGGTGCTCTTTCCTTGCTAAAAATGATTTCTCGTATCATATATGACGTTTCCTACGGTGCGCCGGGAAGCCTGCCGGATCTGTTGTGGATGGTATTTTACTATACCGTTGATATCCTTGGCTTTTTCATTGGCTGCATCGCTTGCGTTTTGATCGTGAACCGCATTGCATTATCCGAAGCGCGTTCTGCACTTGAAATGGCACACACCGAACAAGAGGATAAAATACTTTGATTAAAACGAGTCCGTCTCAAAATTGTGAGACGGACTCGTTTTTTACGTTTCGTTATGATCCTCGTCAAAAAGACCGATCTGGTCGTCCTTGGTCGGACGTGCCGTGCGGTAGGGGATTCCGAGATGCTCGTATGCCATTCGCGTGACACATCTTCCTCTCGGTGTGCGGCTTAAAAATCCGATCTGCATCAGATAGGGTTCATACATGTCTTCCAATGTAACCGCCTCCTCACCAACCGTGGCAGCAAGCGTTTCAAGCCCGACGGGACCGCCATCATAAAACTTAATGATGGTTTCAAGCATTCTGCGGTCCACGTTGTCAAGCCCCAGCGCGTCGATCTCCAAACGGTTGAGCGCATAATTGGCGATATTGGAATCAATCGCGCCGTCTCCTTTTACCTGCGCGAAATCACGCACACGCTTCAGCAGGCGGTTTGCGATACGCGGCGTTCCGCGTGAACGGCCGGCAATTTCAATTGCGCCGTCGTCTGTAATTTCCATGTCAAGAATCCCGGCATTTCTGCGCACAATGGTGGCAAGCTCCTCGGGGGAATAAAGCTCAAGCTTGAGGATCACACCAAACCGATCGCGCAAGGGCGTGGTCATTTGTCCCGCGCGTGTGGTTGCGCCGATTAAAGTAAACCGCGGCAGATCGATGCGGATACTGCGGGCGGCAGGGCCTTTTCCGATAATGATATCAAGCGCGTAGTCTTCCATGGCGGGGTAGAGAATTTCCTCTACCGAACGCGAGAGACGGTGGATCTCATCAATGAAAAGGACGTCTCCTTCGTTGAGGTTGGTCAGAATCGCGGCAAGATCGCCTTGCTTTTCAATGGCAGGACCCGACGTGATGCGGATATTGACCCCCATCTCTGCCGCAATGATATTGGAAAGCGTTGTTTTTCCCAATCCGGGAGGGCCGTAAAGCAAAACGTGATCAAGAGGATCGTTGCGCTGCCGTGCGGCTTCAATATAGATCCTAAGATTTTCCTTCACCTTTTCCTGCCCAATATATTCATCTAAGCGCTTTGGGCGAAGGGAAACATCTACGTCGGAATCCTCGGCATTGTATCCCGTATTCATTATTCTGTTTTCAAAATCAAAATCTTGCGTATCCATAGTCGTTCCTTTCAGGGCGATGCGTTAAAACTTCATCAGCTTTTTCAGTGCCAGACGAATAACCTCTTCCAACTCACCCGTATCGGTATTCAGATCCTTGAGCGCATTCAGTGCCTCGGCGCGCGAATATCCAAGCACAAGCAGGGCATCGGTGGCTTCCGAGAGCACTCCGCGCTTTCCACCTCTGCCCGCCACCTGCGTGTCGGCTTCGGAAATGGCTTGCAGATCCTCTCCCGCATGCTCCTTCATCAGTTTATCCTTCAGCTCCAATATGATGCGAGCGGCGGTTTTAGGACCGATCCCATTTGCTTTCGCAATTGTTTTTTTATCATCGGTACAAACAGCAAGTGCAAATTTTTCGGGAGTGAGCAGGGAAAGAATGGACATAGCGGCTTTCGGTCCAACCCCCGAAACCGAGATCAAAAGCTTGAAAGAGGAAAGCTCGGTTTCATTGGCAAATCCGAAAAGCTCAATGCCGTCCTCCCGCACCGCCATGTGGGTATAGAGCTTTACAACGGGCGGTTCCTTCACAGAGCGGTTCGGAGGCATTGCGTCGTAGGTCGTTCCACTGATCGTCAACCGATATCCGACACCGCCCGCATCAATCACCGCAACTCCTGCTTCCAAATGTGCAAGCTTTCCGCTGATATAGTAAAACATAGTGCTTTTTAGTCCTTTCTGATGGGATTATTCATTTTGAGATGGGTCAGCTTTCTTATCTCCGCCATTTTCGTCATTCCCGGTTTCAGCAGTTGCATCGGAGGGGGCACTTGAGGCGCCTGTGGGATTATTCTTTTGTTGTGCCGCTTCCAATTTTGCTTTTTCAGCTTCTTCCGCAAGATCAAAAATCGATCTGCGGAGCGGCGGAACACCAACCAGCGAGGGGAGAATTCGATGCTTTTTCATCGCTTTTTCGAAGATGATCAAGAGAATCAGAACGGAAAGAGAGATCAAACTGATTATGGTTCCAACGTGCAGGGTGTTCGGGCTATAGACCATTTCAATTCGGTGTGTGTCTCCTGCTTCACCGTCCACGTAAAAGGCGACAAGCGATCCCAGCACTTTTACCGTTTCCACTTCCTTTCCGTCCACCGTAACCTTCCAGCCCTTATCGTAGGCAAGAGTAGTCATTACAAGCTCATGCTCACGAGAAGCGGTGAAGGTGCCGTCAAAGGAGGTCTCGCTAAACTCGGTAATTTGATACTGATCCTGCGCCAGACGTGCCATGGCATCTTCAAAAACTTCCCAATCGATATAATAGAAATATTCCTCACCCATCATCGGATAGAGATAGGGGGTGGTCATGGTCATTCTCAAGGAGAGAAGATCACCTTCGCTTTGCATACCGAGCGAGATGATGCGGGAGGTCTCATTTCCGTGGAAGGTTCCCTTGGAAACACCCGAACCGTTCTCAATCAGCGTGAGCTTGACCTCGCGCGGATAATCGGACGGCATATAGAAGAAGAGCTCCGCGTCCAATGGCATTTCGACCTCATAGGATACCGTTGCATCCAGACTGCTGTCCACGGGCTCGTAGCGGTAATGTCCCACCACGTATGCCTTATCGGTATTGGAGGTATATTCATTTTGAATACGGATCGGAACAAAGATCTCAACCGTGTCTTCCTCGCCAAGCATTGCGGTCACAATTGCGTTCAGACGTTCAAAGGGAGAGTCATATTTATCCTCATATTCGGCGCTGTTTACCGTTTCGTCAATTCCGAGAATGTTATTGATCGCGCCCTTTACCGCGTTGATCGCGTCGCTGATCACACTTGTTTTTTTCTCATCCTCCTCGTCCTTCTCAACAGGGAGATACCCGAGCGGGAAGTCCAAAAGGTCCTCGTCAACACCGTAGGCAAGGGAGAGTGCGTAAGGGTTGTAATAAGCGGTATAGTTATTGCTTGTATCAACCTTATAAGGCTCATAATAAGTTGCGAACTTCGTGTCGTTGGAAATGATATATTTTAGTCCAAGCAGGGAATCGTTCACAGGGGTTCCGCCAAGGTACTTGGACCAATGCGATTTGGAGGAATACCCCATCTTGTTCAGAAACTGAATGGTCTCTTTGTTAAGGGTGGAGGTAGAACCCGAAAGCCCGTACATGTTCAGCGCCATATTATCGTTCGTTTTTCGGAAAAAGGTTTTTTCCATTCGGTAAAAGGAGGTGTCGGACTCCTGAACCATTTGTACGATCGGGCGTGTTTTTGCCAAAAAGTCCTGGTATCTGCTGTGTGTAGAAAAGCCTACGTCATCGCCAAACGCGTTCATATTCCAAAGACCGTTCAAAAAGGTCTCCGCGCAGATAATCACCAAGAGCAGAAAGGATAGTACGCGCTTTCCGTTTCCGATCTTCAAAAGACCGAGGATCACGATATAAACGAAGATCATGATCAGCGTAAAGAGAATACAGGTCAGATCATCGGGCTTGACATATTTTCCGCTCGTATAATTTTGCAGGTTGGTACAAAGAAATGCCAAAAGACCGCCGGTAGCGATCACAATGCGAAGCAACGTGGATTCGAGCTCGGCAAAAGCGCGGCAGGCAAGCACGCAGAGATAGAAGCAAAGCATGAAGCTGTAGCGGTAGTTGAGCCAATTGGGCTTTTGGAAGCAGTGCCAGATCAGATCCAGAACGCTGAGCGAAAAACTTGCAATAAAGAAGAGAATGAATACTGCCGAAATAATCTTTTGGCGAACGGGATATTTTTTGTTGAAAAAGTAAGCCGGAATCAACAGCAGGGTCAAAACACCGCAATAAACGAAGGGGTGACCGTCGGGACGAACGGTATCATAGGATCCGGGCAGGAATTTGTACAAAAGATCGAGCGCGTCCAGCTTGAAGGACCATACCCATTTCGGATTGGAGAAGGTTGTTTTTCCAAAATTGAGCGCATAATATGCCCCAAGCAGGATCACTCCCGCAATTCCGATCGCGAGAAGCGAATAAAAGGCGATGCGGAACAGGGATTTGATAAAGTGTGCACTTTCGCGGTTGGGGTTGTTGCGGTGATTTCCGCTGTGCGCAACGTAATAGAGGAAAAAGTAAACAAAGGTATAGATGCAAGCCATGAAACCGATATAGAAATTACTGAACAGGATCAATGCAAGGAAAATGGTATACATCTTGAATTTTCCGTACTTGATCAGCTGTTCGATGCCGAGCGTCAAAAGCGGCAACCACATCATGGCATCGATCCACATGGTGTTGTTTTGCTGTACCACTGCATAGCTTGTTACCGCGTAAAAGGTTGCAAAGCTAATGATCGCATAGGGCTTCGGGTTTTGCAGTGTGCGGTGCATATAAAAACCGAACGTACCGCCGCAAATTGCCGTTTTGAGGATAAAGAGGGTCAAAAGAGCCTCTTGCATCATACTTTCGGGAAAAAGACAAACGATATAGGAGAGCGGGCTGGCGAGATAGTAGGCATAAATGCCGAGAAATTCACCGCCCAGTGCACGGCAGAAGCTATAGAGGAGGCTGGCATCTCCATAAACGCATTTGCGAAGCGCCTCGAAGAACCAAACGTATTGTCCGTTCAGGTCCAGTACAAGAACAGTTCCGTTGCCAAACGGATAAATACCGCGCGCTAAATAGATCAGATACATGACCGCAGCGGGAACGAGCATGCATAGCAACAGATAAGCATACTCCCGCATCCAATTCTTTTTCGGCTTTTGATCGGAAAGCAGGGGGCCGGGTGCAGAGACCTGAGAATTCGTCTCTTTTGACGGAAGAGGAAGATTCTTAATAATACGCATTTTTTGGCTGGATCCTTTCTTTGTGTTTCAAGGTTCTGTCTTAGGCAAAATATGTCGGATCGCTTTTTCAAGCTTTACACGGTCGATGTTCATATCTCTCCCGCAGGATTCGCAACGGATTCTGACCTCGCTTCCAACGCGAATGATCAAAAAAATATTTCCGCCGCAGGGGTGATTCTTTTTCATTTGCGCGCGGTCTCCGGGGTGTAACGGTAAAATTTGCATGGCTATACCTCCAGCAGTTTTGGAACTCAAATCGTTGCGAAATGTTCCCTTCGTAAGATATAGAGATATTATACCATAAAAAACAGGATCTGTAAACCGAAAAACTGTATTTTTAAACGTTTTTTTACAAAAAATAAAAGAATCGTTTGACATTGGGCGGATTTGGTGGTATAATTCAAGGTGGAGTATTTTGTGATAATACAGAGATTGCTTTAATATCCGAGAATCAAGGAGAGAAGAACATGATCATTCTGGGGATCGACCCCGGTCTTGCAATTGTGGGGTGGGGGGTCATTGAGTACCGCAACACCAAATTTCGCACGATTGCATACGGTTCTTTGCAAACCCCGGCGGGTATGCGGACCGAGGCGCGTCTTTCTGCAATTTATGACGGCATGAACGAGCTGATTGAAAAATATCATCCGGACGCGGTTGCAATTGAAGAGCTTTTTTTTGATAAAAATATCACAACAGGTATCCGCGTTGCCGAAGCGAGAGGGGTTCTTCTGCTTTCTGCCGAAAGAGCGGGAATTCCGATTCAGGAATATACTCCCATGCAGGTCAAGCAGGCGGTATCGGGATATGGAAAGGCTGATAAACGGCAGGTGATCACCATGGTGACCATGTTGCTCGGGCTTGCAAAGCCACCAAAGCCCGACGATACTGCCGACGCATTGGCAATTGCGATCTGCCATGCTCACAGCGGCGGCTCACGCTTAGCACAATATTTTAATCAATGACATTGAGAAACGAAAGGAAACGCGAACATGTGGTTTTCTGAAAATTGGAAGGATTATGAATTACTGGATACCTCGGACGGAGAACGCTTGGAGCGTTGGGGAAACTATATTTTGATTCGTCCCGATCCGCAAATTATATGGAAGGGCGTGGCAACGCATCCCGCGTGGAAGCATGCAGATGCGATTTACCGCCGTTCCAATTCCGGCGGCGGCGGATGGGTGAAAAATAAGCTCCCCGAATCATGGAAAATCAACTACGGTGATCTTTCCTTTATTCTGCGTCCAATGGGATTTAAGCATACGGGACTTTTCCCCGAGCAGGCGGCAAACTGGGATTGGTTTTCGGATTTGATCCAACGTGCCAACCGACCGATCAAGGTTCTCAATCTCTTTGCTTACACGGGCGGCGCTACGGTAGCTGCAGCCAAAGCGGGCGCCGCGGTGGTTCACGTTGATGCCTCCAAGGGTATTGTTGCGCAGGCAAAAGAAAACGCGGCTTTGTCAGGCTTATCCGCCGCTCCGATCCGCTATATCGTAGATGATTGCAAGAAATTTGCCGAACGCGAGATCAGACGCGGAAATACCTACGACGGTATCATTATGGACCCGCCGTCATACGGCAGAGGTCCCAACGGCGAGGTTTGGAAGCTGGAGGACAGCATTGACGAGCTGTTGACACTTACCTCACGTCTGCTTTCCAATCGCCCCTTGTTCTTTCTGATCAATTCCTATACCACCGGACTTTCTCCGCTGACGATGCATTATCTGCTTTCCATGAAGCTGCAGAAGCGATTTGGAGGTAACGTGGAGTCGGGGGAACTCGGACTGCGTGTCACTTCAACAGGCGGCTTCTTACCCTGCGGAGCAAGCACACGTTGGTATTTTAACGAAACCTAAGAAACCTAAATGAAAGAAGGCACAAAAGACCTTGTCTGAAGCATTTATTCATACCGAAAACCTGTCTTATTCTTATCGGGACAGCGACGGCAAAACCGAACACCCCGCGCTTCGCGGCATCTCGGTAGATATCCAAAAAGGCGAGTACGTTGCCGTGCTCGGTCACAACGGATCGGGAAAATCAACCTTTGCAAAACTGTTAAACCTCTTATTGGAACCCACCAGCGGAACGCTTGTGATCGACGGAATCGATCTGACTGCGGGGGAACTGGATGATGACGCACTCCTGGATCTTCGCCGCAAGGTTGGAATGGTTTTTCAAAACCCCGACAATCAATTGGTGGCAACCATTGTGGAGGAGGATGTTGCGTTCGGACCCGAAAATCTTGGAATCCCGCAACCCGAGCTTCGCATTCGAGTCGATGAGGCAATCGCGGCGGTGGGAATGACCGAATATGCGCAGCACGAGCCTCATATGCTGTCGGGTGGACAAAAACAGCGGATCGCAATTGCGGGTGTGATCGCAATGATGCCGAAATGTATCATTTTTGACGAATCCACCGCGATGCTTGATCCTATGGGACGGCGGGAAGTGCTTGAAACGATTGCTATGCTCAATAAAGAGTTTGGAATTACGGTGATCAACATTACGCACTATATGAATGAGGCAGCTATGGCAAACCGGATTCTGGTAATCAACGAAGGAAAGCTTTTGCTTGACGGCACGCCCGATGAGATTTTTGCACAACGCACACTCCTGCAAAACATTGGGCTGGAGGTTCCGCAGTGCGCTGCTTTGATCCATGATCTGCGTGAGCGGGGAATTCCGATTGACGGCACTTCGATCTCAACACCGGAGGCTTGCGTGGCGCTTTTGGAGCATGCATTACGCAGCGCAAATTAATTGTGCACTTTAGAAGACAAAACAGATGGGTATAAAAGATGGATAAAATTTATCTTGATCACGTCAATTACGTATATAATCCGGGAACACCGTTCGAACGCGTGGCACTCAAGGACATCACACTCGGCATTCGCGCCGGTTGTATTACCGGTATCATTGGTCATACGGGGTCCGGAAAATCCACGATGATGCAAATGCTGAACGGTTTGACCGTTCCCACATCGGGCAAAATCTACTTGGACGGATACGACATTCATGCAACGGCACAGGATGTGACAGATGAGTGGATTAAGCTTCCCGAATATGCGAATTTATCGAAAAGTGCCGCAAAAAAGGCAATTCGAAATGAGATCTTGCGCCGCCGTCGAGCACTTTGCTTTCGGGTCGGTCTTGTAATGCAATATCCGGAATACCAGCTCTTTGAGGAAAGTGTTTATAAGGATATTGCTTTTGGACCGTCTAATATGGGGCTTGATGAAAACGAGATCCGAGAGCGGGTGCGTGAGGCATCTGCATTTACCGATCTTACAGAGGATTTATGGGATAAATCGCCTTTTGACCTCTCGGGAGGACAAAAACGCAGAGTGGCACTCGCGGGCGTGATTGCCATGCGTCCCGAGGTTCTCGTTCTGGATGAGCCTGCAGCGGGGCTTGATCCGCGCGGACGCGACTATATTTTTGACGGAATCCGTTCTTTTCAACGAAAAACACAGTGTACGGTCCTGATCGTCAGTCATAGCATGGAGGACATGGCGCGGTATTGTGATGACGTTGTTGTGATGGAAAACGCGCGGGTGCTGATGAGCGGCGGATGTAAGGATGTTTTCGCACAGATCGAAAAGCTTTCCGACGTGGGTCTGGATATCCCTCAGATCACGCATCTTGTGCGTCTCCTTCGCGAGAAGGGCTTTGATCTGCCCGAAAATATCTATACCGTTGAACGTGCCGTTGAGGTCGTATCGGAGCTATTCCGATCAAAGAAGGGGGGCGGAGCGAAATGAAGGGCGTTTCCTTCGGACAGTTTTATCCTGTAGAGTCTCCGATCCACCGCATGGATCCGCGCGCGAAGATCATTTTGGCTGTTACCTATATTGTTTGCACGTTTTTGTGTAAGAGTTTGGTTTCTTTTTTGACGCTATTTGCTTCTTCTATTCTTTTGATCCTGTTGAGCAAAATTCCGATTCGCATTATTTTACGTTCCATGCGTCCGATTTTGTTTGTGATCGCGGTAACCTCTGCCTTTAACCTTTTTGGCACCAAAGGAGAGCATCTGCTCACACCTGCCGATTGGTGGATCAAAATTTATGAGGAGGGGATTTGGAATGCCTGCTTCATGGTGCTCCGAATCAGCATTCTGATTGTCGGAACAAGTATTTTTCTCACTTATACCACAACACCGATTGCTTTGACCGACGCACTTGAGCGTTTGCTCTCACCGCTCAAGGTGTTTAAATTGCCCGTGCATGATTTTGCTATGATCATGACGATCGCTTTGCGTTTTATTCCTACCTTTTCGGCAGAAACCGAAAAAATTATGAACGCGCAGAAGGCAAGAGGGGCGGATTTTACAAGCGGAAGTCTGCTCAAACGTGCAAAATCCGTAATTCCGATCCTCATTCCGCTATTCGTTTCGGCATTTAACCGTGCGTTTGAATTGGCATCGGCAATGGAATGCCGTTGCTATCACGGCGGAGAAGGACGCACACGGCTGAAGGTTTTGCGTTACCGTGCGAGCGATTTCGTGGCGATCGGAGGCGTGTTGCTCCTTGGGGTTGCACTTATCTTCCTCAATCGCATTGCGATTGGGTACGTGATGTGATCGGAGAGACAGGCAATGAAGCTTTTTCTTAAAATCAGCTATCTTGGCACTGCTTATTGCGGATATCAGGTGCAGCCGAATGGGATCAGCATTCAGCAAAAGCTCAATGAAGCGGCAGAAGCTGTATTTGGCTATCCATGCGATATTGTTGGATGCAGCCGAACCGACAGCGGGGTACATGCCAAAATGTTCTGCGCAACGGTTGCAAAAAAATCTTGTCCCGATCTTCAAAGCAATGTCCCAATCGAAAAAATCCCCTTGGCATTTTCGGCTTATTTGCCGCCCGATATCGCCGTTTATGACGCGGCATGGGTCAACGATGATTTTCACGCGCGGTATGATGTGATCGAAAAGGAATATCTTTACCGATTCTATAACCGTTTTGTACGAAGCCCTTTTGAGGAAGGGCGATCTGCTCACGTTCCAAAGCCTTTGAGCGCGGATGACGTTGTCCGTATGGATGCCGCCGCAAGAACACTTTGCGGCACACACGATTTTTCAGCGTATATGGCACAAGGGTCGTCTGTCAAAAATACGGTCCGTACGATCACGGATGCCCGTGTCACGCGGGAGGGCGATTGCGTCATTTTTCGGGTGAGTGCCGATGGATTCCTTTACAATATGGTAAGGATTTTGGCGGGAACACTTTTGATGGTGGGGCAAAACAAGCTTTCTGTTGACGATGTTGTTCGTATTACCGAGAGCCGAGACAGAAGCTTGGCGGGAAGCACGATGCCTGCTTGCGGGCTATATCTTAACCGTGTGAAATATCCAACACGTTGAAAAACGGTAAAAAAGAAAGGAGCGAGAGCCGTGAGTGGATTTTTTCGCCGCTTGATACGCATGAAAAAATCGGAAGCTGAGAGAACGGAACGAAATGAATATTACGAGAATATCTCGGCAAATCTCGGTATTTTCCAGGTCATTTTATATCTTTCGCTCTTTGCTTTTGTCATTTTGTCTTTTGCAAAAAACACCAGCTTGATCACGTATCATAATTTCTATTACTTTTTTAAAGATCTGAACGCATCCTCTCAAACCGTTGATATATCTGCCGATTCGGTTACATATCCAACCGACGTAACACAAAGCTTTACGCTTTTTCGGAAGGGGCTTGCTGTGGCAGGCAATAAAAATTTAACCGTTTTTACCGCTACGGGGCGTCAAACGGTTGCCTCCATGCATCATTACACCAACCCCACAGCGATTGCATCTGATAAGTATTTGTTGGTCTACGATTTCGGAGGAACACAATTTTCGCTTTATAATTCCTACACGCGGGTTTACGAGGGCAAAAGCGACTATCCGCTCTTTGGCGCGGCGATATCAGATGCCGGAAGCTTTGCACTGATCACACAGTCCGAAAAGCATGCGTCGGTCGTTTTGCTTTACAATAACAACTTTTCACTCATTGGTCGTTATAATAAAACAGGCTACGTAACGGGGATTTCGATCAATCCGCGCGGAACGCTGCTGGCAATTATGACGTCAAGAACTGAGAATGGCTTTTGGTCTACGGAGCTGGAACTGTTCAAACCCGGGGAATCTGCGGCGCAAATTCAAAAAGAGGTTGCGTCCTCGGTTGGTCTTACGTGTGAATTTACTGCAAATGATACCGTTGCGGTGCTTTGTTCGGGCGGTTTGCTTCACGTGAACGCCAAAGGAGAGATTCGGGAACGCTATGATTTCAGCGGTCAAACCATTGCGCAGTTTTATCTCGGTGAAGACGGAGCCGTGCTGTGCTTACAGGCGGAATCGGTTTCCTTGCGTGATACGTTGGTGGTTTTTGACCGAAACGGAGCGATACGCTATCAAAATGAGCTGCCCGAAAAGGCGGAGCAGATCACACGTTCGGGCAATCGTATTTTCATGCTGACCACAAACGGGGTTGGCTGCCTCGATATTTCCAATCGGAAATACCTTTTTGAAAACCGCAGTACGCGGCAGGCTTGTATTCTCGCCATTGATGCGGATACCGTTTTGATCTGTACGCCGCAAAAAGCAGAATACTGTGAATTTGTTTCATAAAAAATACATAAAATAAGGAGAACAGAAATGGGAAACTACGGACATCTTTTATTTGACGCCGCATTTGTAATCGTGGGGCTGGGATTTATCTTCGCATATGCAAAACGCGGATTTTTGAAAAGTATACTCCACTTTTTCAAAACGATCCTTGCGTTTGTAATCGCGTATTTCTTTGGCGGAAAGCTTGCGAAGGTGCTGTGTGACAATTGGATCGGCGGTGCGGTTCGTGACTTTATTTATAACAAGATCAACGGGATCTATCAAGGCGCTGCCGAATCCTTTGATGCAGATGCGGTCATTTCCTCGCTCCCCGACTTTTTAATGACCGAGGAAATGCAGGCAAATCTCGCAGCCGCAGAGGGAAGCGGTGAGACCTTGGTCAATTCCATGACCGATGCGCTCTCTATGCCGATCGCCTCGCTTATTTCTAATATTCTCGGTTACGTCGGTGTCTTTCTGATCGCGCTGATCGGGCTTTGGATCGTGGCGGGAATTTTGGATAAGATCGTGAGCCATCTGCCGTTGCTCGGATCGATCAACACCATACTCGGTGCGCTTCTCGGCTTGGTGATCGCGCTTGCCGTTTTGTTTGCGGCATCCTCGCTGATCAAACAGTTCTTTGCTGAATCGCCTATTTATACGCAAACCGTAATTGTAAAGCTTTTCGGAGAATCTTCTATGTTGGAGTTTCTTTCCTTCTTGAATCTCGGGGATACGTGGTTTGCAGAGCTGCTTGGGAAATAACCGATTCATTCGTAGCTTGAATTTGGCTTTGAAATAATCTCGAACGATAGAAAGGATCCGATTTTTCGGAAAAACAGCAATACTCATGGTCATGTGTTCAAAATGCCAGAAAAGAATGGCAGTTATTTTCGTAACGAAGGTCGAAAACGGAGAAAAAAAGACCAAAGGGCTCTGTATCAAGTGCGCTAAGGAAATGGGTGTACCGATCGACGGCCTGGTTGGAAACGTGATGAATCAGTTTGGGATCTCCCCCGAACAAATGGAAGCGGCAGAGGAGGATCTGCGCGCGATGATGGAACAAAACGCGGACGGGGTACCGTCTGATAACGATGACACCGAGGACGGCGGCGCACCTGCGATCGATCTTCCCAAGCTCTTCCGCGATGCGGGGCTGTTTGCGTCGGAGAACGGTGAGAATCAGGAAGTAACACCGTCGGATGCAACAACCGAGAACACCTCTCAGAAGGAAAAAAACGCCAAAAAGAAGCAAAAGGAAGCAAAAAAACTCAAATTTTTGCCCACTTACAGCCGTAATCTCACGCAATATGCGCGCGACGGAAAGCTTGACCGCATCATTGGGCGCGATCGTGAGCTTTCACGTGTCATTCAAATTCTTTGCCGCAGGCAGAAAAACAATCCCTGCCTCATTGGTGAACCCGGTGTCGGTAAGACGGCAATTGCCGAGGCACTCGCGATGCGAATTGCGGCGGGAGAGGTGCCTTATAAACTGATCGGAAAAGAGATCTATCTTTTGGATATGACCGCGCTTGTAGCGGGAACACAGTTCCGCGGACAGTTTGAATCGCGTATTCTGGGACTTCTCAACGAGGTAAATGAGGTTGGAAACGCCATTCTTGTCATTGATGAGGTGCACAACATCGTCGGTGCGGGCGAGGCAGAGGGAAGTGTCAATGCCGCGAACATCTTAAAGCCTGCGCTTTCTCGCGGCGAGGTACAGATCATTGGCGCAACAACGCTGAATGAATATCGCAAGTATATCGAAAAGGATACCGCTCTTGAAAGACGCTTTCAGCCTGTAACCGTAAACGAGCCTTCCATTGATGAAACGGTTGAGATGCTCGTCGGAATCAAGCATTACTATGAGGAATTTCACGGCGTACAGATCCCGCAGGAGCTTTTGCGAAAGACCGTAATTCTCTCGGAACGATATATTACCGACCGTTATTTGCCCGATAAAGCGATCGACCTGCTCGATGAGGCAGCTTCTTATTTGTCGCTTTCGTCTGCCGCGATCAACGAGTCTTATTCCATTCGCGACCGTTTGCTTGTCCTCAAGCAAAAGCGTGAGGAATTAGAGGGGGAGGTTGCAGGAAATGATGCGGTAGAGCAGGCTCGCTATGAGGAGATCACAAAGCTTCGTTCGGAGGAGCTTCAGCTTTCCGCGCGCCTTTCCAAGGTGGAGCCCGAGGCACAAAACGTTGTGCTGACGGAGGAGGAGATTGCAAACGTGATCGAGCTTTGGACGGGTGTTCCCGCAACAAGTATTACCGAAAACGAATTTGAGCAGATCGACAAGCTTGATGCGCGTCTGCGTGAACGGATCGTAGGACAGGACGCTGCTGTCCGTGCTGTTGCGAAGGCGATCAAGCGGAACCGTGCAGGCATTGCATATAAAAGAAAGCCTGTTTCCTTCATTTTTGCAGGTCCGACCGGCGTTGGAAAAACCGAGCTTGTAAAAACCCTTGCAAACGATCTTTTCCACTCTCCCGAAACACTGATCCGTTTGGATATGTCGGAATTTATGGAGAAGCATTCGGTCTCGCGCATTATCGGTGCGCCTCCCGGATACGTGGGATATGATGAGGCGGGACAGCTTACCGAAAAAATCCGCCGCCGCCCCTATTCGATCGTTTTATTTGATGAGATCGAAAAGGCGCATCCCGATGTGCTCAATATTCTGCTTCAGATCTTAGATGACGGCAGAATTACCGACGCGCGCGGAAAGACCGTGAATTTCGAAAATACCGTGATCGTAATGACGACCAACGCCGGATCCGACCATACCGCCGCCACGGCAGGCTTTTCGACGGTGGAGAACGCGGGGGCGGAGGGCAAGACGCAAAAGGCGCTTGAATCCTTCCTGCGTCCCGAATTTCTCAACCGTGTTGATGAAATCATTACCTTCCGTTCTTTGGACGAAAATGATTTTGTCCGCATTGCCGATATCATGCTCGGGGAGCTGAAAACCGCGTTGGCGGAAAAGAATATGAAGCTGACCTATACCGATGCGGCGCTCCAACTGATTGCCGACCGTTCCTATTCCAGAAAATACGGTGCGCGCAACATGCGGCGCTATATCCAAAAGGAAATTGAGGATCGCTTGGCGGAAATGATCATCGCCGATTATAAGCATTTTTATTCCTTTGTTAAGATCGACGCGGCAGACGGAGAAATTAAAATTCACTGTATGTGACCGAAAATAGAATCGGACAGCCAAGAAACAACCACTTCCTGCATATACTGACATCGGAGTGCCTTTTAGTGAAGGGAGTGAACCGCTGTGAAACGCTTCAGTACGGTTGATTTGCGTCAGCTGGAAATTATAAATTTGTGCGACGGAGCAAGGCTTGGATATGCGTGCGATTTTGAATTCGATTGCGAGGACGCGCGCATTCTTGCTCTCGTTATAACGGGAAGCTGTGGCTTTTTCGGATTTGGCAGGGAAGACGACCTGATCATTCCGTGGAATAAGATCGAATGTATCGGAGAAGATACGATTCTGGTAAAACTGACGTCACAGGATATCTCTTGCTGCACCTGCTCACGTAGAAAAACCAAAAAATTCAGATAAACAAGAAGGAAGCGGTTATTGTCAACTGCTTCCTTCTTGTTTCGCGATCTATACTTGAAATTCTGTTCGCGCGATAATGTGATTTTGATATTCGGGATCAAGCTCGCAGAAGTATCCGCTCCAACCCCAAACGCGAACGATCAGATTGGGGTAGTCCTCAGGATGCTTTTGCGCGTTCAGGAGAAGATCACGGTTCACTGCGTTCAACTGGAGCTGATGACCGCCGCGATCAATGAAGTACCGCACAAGCTGAGCCACCTTTCGCTCTCCGTCCTCATTGCGAAAAACAGAGTCGTGAAGCTCTAATGTTAAAGGACCTCCGTTGATTGCTTTTTTCATATCATACTTTGTAAAAGAATGAATGACCGAGATCGGGCCTCTTGGACGAGAGATTATAGACGGCGAAAAACTACAACCGTACGGGGTAAAGGCAAGACGCCCGTCCGCGGTTGCGGGGCATTTTTTCGCACTGAGAATGTATTCCATTGCGCTGCCCGTTCCCACGCGCCAAAATCCGCCGTGTGCATTTTTTCTTCCGCTTAAAGACTTTGAAAAGACGTCAAGCAGTTCAGATGCGATCGCATCAACAAAATCGTTGTCCTGTCCCATTTTCGGGCAGTCAAGCAAGGTGTTCCGCAGTTCGGTATAGCCTTCAAAATTCGCATGGAGTGCCTCAAGAAGTGTTTCTTTGGAAACGCTTTGTTGGTTGAAGATCAGATCCTTGATTGCTGCCAGCGCATCAGCGGCGTTTGAAATGCCTGCACCGTGACAACCGTAATTGTTGTATTTTGGGGCATATTGCATGATATCCATGCCTTTTTCCAAGCATCCATCCACCAAGACCGCGAGAAGCGGCGTGCATCTTTTCTTATATGTTGTTTCCTGTGCGATTTTTTCGCACTCAGCTTCAATCTCCTCGTGAACGTAACGCATCAGAGCGTCAAACGTAGCGGATTGAAGCAGTCCTCGATGGATCGCACGGTTAACCACGAGCGGAAAATTAAAGGTGGCAATATTGGGAACGTCAAACGCACAGTTGGGCACAATAAATTCCCAGCAAGCGGCAACGGTATAATCGAGCGCGTCCTCATAATCGTATCCAAGAGATACCAGGGCAGGTACAACTACATCATCGTTGCAGTATTGCGGAAAGCCCATTCCAAGCTTGGTCATTTTTGTTCCAAGCTCGAAAAGTTCTTGCGGTGTATTTTTTCCGCATCTTAAATTGATTTTCGGATCAATCAGAGAGAGCTCCATAGAGGCATCCATGCAGAGCTGTGACAGCTCATTGAACATGCTGTCCCCATTTCGGTCAAAGCCACCGAGCACCATGCTTTGTCCGTTATCTCCCTGTTGAACGCCTGAATAGAGGTCACTGTCGAGATTCAGTGTGATAAAAAAGCATTCCAGCGTTTCAAGCAAGGATTCTTGAGAAACGCCTTTTTCAATGTCCTTTTGATAATAGGGATACATATATTGATCAAATCGACCGAGCGTCAGATGTGCGTGTGGAGAACAGCGCAAAAAGAAGATCAGAATATGTAAAAAAAGACACGCTTCATAAAAATCGGTTGCGGGCAGGAAGGGGATCCGCTCCAATGCCTTTGCGAGGCGTTCACACTTTCTTTCTTTTGCGGCAACACGGTATTTTTCGATTAGATCACGCATGAGCGTAAAATGTGCCAGAATGGAGTCATAGAAAATATGCTTTTGCGGATCGTCTGTTTTTTTACGGTATTCCACAATTTCCTGTTCGGTCGCGTCAAGTCCGCGCCCGATCAAGCGCGCATAATTCGGTGTTATATTGCCGTGTCCTCCGAGGCTGCTGGCCGATCCGTCGTGCAGAGTATAAAAGGGCAGATTGGCTTGGTGGCGGTGAAAGCCGAACATGTCGTTTGGGTGCAAAACAGGGATCTCACGGGTGATCAACTGTTCAAAACGAACCAAATTGAGGCGCGGATCGGAAATGCTGAAATGCTCTACCAGCGGTGAAATATCAAGCTCGCTTTTCATTCTGTTTTTTCGATATTCTTTCTTCTTAAGAATGGAAAGATATTCTTTTACTCGCTCTGTCATAAAACCTTCACCTCTATTCCATATTTTTTCCAAATTTCCATATGTAAGCAAGGGTCTTTTTTTTCATCAAACGGTGGAGAATACGTGCGCCCCATCATAGCATACTTGCTTCCGGCAAGACGGTGATAGGGGAGTAATTCCACTCGTTTTACCGCGTTTTGAACCATTCGCTCTGCTGTTGCGGAAATATTTTCTTCGGTATCGTTCACCTGTGGAATCAACGGGATTCTCGTTATAAAATCCAAGCCGGAGGCTGCTAATTGCCGATAATTTTCAAGAATAACGCTATTATCGCACCCGCAAAAGGCAATGTGCTTCTTTTTATCTATGAGCTTCAGATCGTATAACACATAATCACATTCGCCGAGAATTGAACGGAAAACATCGGGCTCACAAAAGCCGCAGGTTTGAATCGCGCGGTTCATTTTTCCGCGCAGCCGAGTCAGACAATCCATCAAAAAATCCGCTTGAGAGCAGGGTTCCCCACCGGAAAAGGTGACACCTCCACCGGAAGAAGCCAAGAAATTACGGTTTTTAAGAAGTAATTCAACAAGACTGTCGGGTGTATATTCTTCTCCCACCCGTCGTATCAAATGGCGCGGGCAGACGAGCGCGCTTGCCGCCGTCAAGCAGGGAACTCCGGTGTCGGCTTCTCCCGCTTTCAGGCAGGCTTGGCAATTCAGACAACCGTTGGGAGATCGAATCCATTCGGGGGCATCGTCTTGCCCCTCCGGGCTGTGACACCAGACGCAACGCATCGGACAGCCCTTCAAAAATACGGTTGTACGAATTCCGGGGCCGTCATAAAGCGAAAATTCTTCTATGGAAAACACCATTCCGCGGCTCATTCAGGGCACCTCCGATCCGAATTTGATTTTCTGATTTAATTATATTAAAAAATACTTGATTTGGAAAGTATTTTGTTGTATAATAGTAGCAGAAATTTATCTTTTTTATTGGGAGACCGATATGTCAAAAGCCGATCATCAGAGTGATAATTCAAGAGGAAACAACAATTATAATGCCTATACTTACACCAATCGGATTTGGAAGCCACATTTTCATAAGAATTTGGAGCTGATCTGTGTATTGCACGGAACGATGTCTCTTACCATGAAGGAAAACGATGTAATCCTCCAAAAAGGGGAATGGGCAATGATTCTTTCCAATCAAATCCACTCTTTTCGGATTGAAGAGGATTGCATGGCGTGGGTAGCGGTTTTTTCCGAGGATTTTGTACCCGAATTTGCCTCTTTTATCAAGGACCTCCAAGGGGATACGATGATCTTTCATCCAGGTGAGGAGGTTGAGGCACTTGTGAAAGAAAATTTAATGATCGGTGAGCCTTCGCTTTTAATGAAACGCGCGTGCCTTTACGCGCTGTGCGATCAGTATGTAAAGCAGGTACAATTAGAGCCGCGAAAAAACAAAAACGATGATTTGATCTGCCGCGTTCTCGATTATATAGAAACACATTTTTCAGAAGATCTTTCCTTGCAGAACGTGGCACAGCATTTTGGATATGAATACCATTATCTTTCTCGCTTGCTCAATCAAAAATATTCAATTAAATTCCGTCAGGTTCTCAATGAATGCCGCGTAGAGCACGCCGCTCAAATGCTTGCAACCGAAGCATGCGGAATTACAGAGATATCGCAGATGTGCGGATTCCAAAGCATTCGTAGCTTTAATGATGTTTTTTTGTCGGTTATGGGATGCACGCCGTCCGAATACAGGCATCATTCGGAATCGCGAAGATAAATTGTTAAAAAAATGTAAACAATCGTATTTCCTGTTGCAAAAAAAAGGGAAGTATGTTATAATCTATTGTAATTGCGTCGCGATCCCCTTGAAAAGCGGGCATTGGCGCAAAATAAAAAAATTCACACATCGGACGAACGTTGCATCGGTGCCGCGAAATGCGGTTTTTGGCAATGCGTTGCGATGGTGGAAAAAACCGAAGGAGGACATAAAAATGTCTGTTATTTCTATCAAGCAGCTGCTTGAAGCAGGTGTTCATTTCGGACACCACACCAGAAGATGGAACCCGAAAATGCAGGAGTACATTTTCACCGAGAGAAATGGTATTTATATCATTGACCTTCAGAAAACGGTGAAGAAGTTCGACGAGGCTTACAACTTTGTTCGTGAGCTTTCCGAGAACAACGGTACTGTTCTGTTCGTTGGTACCAAGAAGCAGGCCGCAGAGGCAATCAAGGAAGAGGCTACCCGTTGCGGCATGTACTATGTAAATGTTCGTTGGCCCGGCGGTATGATGACCAACTTCAAGACCATCAAGCGTTCGATCAACCGTCTGAACGACCTGTACAAGATGCAGGAGGACGGAACCTTTGATCTGCTTCCCAAGAAGGAAGTTGCTTCGATGCAGAAGGAGATCTTCGATCTTGAGAAGAGCTACGGCGGTATTAAGACCATGGAAAAGCTTCCCGACGCGATCTTTATCGTTGACCCCAAGAAGGAAAGAAACGCTGTTCTTGAAGCAAAGAAACTGGGTATTCCGGTTATTGCGATCGTGGACACCAACTGCGATCCCGATGATGCAGATTATATCATTCCCGGTAACGATGACGCAATCCGCGCAATTAAGCTGATCTCCTCGGCTTTGGCTGATGCTGTAATCGAGGGTAAGCAGGGTGAAGCAACTGCTGAAGCAGAGGCTGAGGTTGCAGAAACCGCTGAGGACGCAGAGTAATTTAATACCGATTTTGTAAAGGAGATACTAAAAATGGCTACTATTACAGCAAAAGATGTTGCGGCTCTCCGCGCGAAGACCGGTATCGGTATGATGGAGTGCAAAAAGGCACTTGTTGAAGCTGACGGCGACGTTGAAGCAGCAATCAAGATCCTTCGCGAGAAGGGTGAGCTCAAGGCTGAGTCCAAGATGGCAACCAGAATTGCCGCTGACGGTGTTGTTGAGATCCTGAAAGAGGGGAACTCCACCGCTATGATCGAGGTAAACTCGGAAACCGACTTCGTTGCGAAGAACGAAACCTTCAAGGCATTCGTTGGCGATCTTCTCAAGATCATCATCGCACAGAAGCCCGCAGACGTAGACGCTCTGATGGCTTGCAAGTTCGACGCAGAGATGACCGTTGAAGAAAAGGTTAAGGAAATGATCTTCAAGATCGGTGAGAAACTGACCATTCGCCGTTTCGTTGTTGTGGACGGCGTAACCAGCACCTATATTCACGGAACCGGCTCGATCGGTGTTATCGCAAAGTTCGTAACCGACGTTGCAGATAAGCCCGAGTTCACTGCTTTCGCTAAGAACATTGCGCTTCAGATCGGCGCATATCCCACTCCTTACCTCTGCCGTGAGCAGGTTCCCGCTTCGGTAATCGAGGAAGAGAAGAGCATTCTGCTTGCACAGATCGCAAATGATCCCGCAAATGCAAAGAAGCCCGATGCGATTAAGGAAAAGATGGTATTGGGTAGAATTTCCAAGTTCTATGACAACAACTGCCTGGTTGATATGACCTACGTTAAGGACGAGGACATGAAGGTTGGACAGTATGTAAAGGCTACCGCAAAGGAACTTGGCGGCAATATCGAGATCGTAGATTTCTATCGCTATGAAAAGGGCGAAGGCATTCAGAAGAGAGAAGAGAACTTTGCAGAAGAAATTGCAAAAATGACTTCCGGCAAATAATAAACAAAAAACGGAGGTTCAGATTCGAACCTCCGTTTTTTGCAAAAAAATAAAGGAGCACAAAAATGGAAAATTGGTTGAATTTATCGGGCAAGGTAATCGTTGTAACAGGCGGCGCAAGCGGAATCGGATATGCTGTTGTGGAAGAACTTCTCCATGACGGCGCAAAGGTTGTGGTTTCTGACATTGCAGCCGAAGCTCCCGCTTTTGACGGCGCATCCGATGAAAACCTGCTGTATGTAAAAACGGACGTTTCCAACAAAGCCGACGTTGTTGCAATGATGGAAAAAACCGTTGCAAAATTCGGAACGGTTGACGTTCTCGTAAACAATGCCGGTATCAATATTCCGAGACTGCTTGTTGACGAGGCTGGTCAGTATGAACTTGACGAAAACGTATGGGATAAGGTGATGAACGTCAATCTCAAGGGACTGTTCTTCTGCTCGCAGGAAGCTGTTCGCATTATGAAAGCAAAGGGAGAAGGCGTTGTGATCAATATGTCGTCCGAGTGCGGTCTTGAGGGCTCGGAAGGACAGAGCGTTTATGCCGCATCAAAGGCTGCTGTCAATGCGCTGACGCGTTCTTGGTCTAAAGAGCTTGGAAAATTCGGCATTCGCGTAGTTGGAATTGCCCCCGGCATTCTGGAAGCAACGGGCTTGCGCACGATCTCTTATGAGACCGCTCTGGCATACACCAGAGGTATCACGGTTGATCAGCTTCGTGCAGGATACAGCAAGACCGGAACCACACCGCTCGGCAGATCCGGTAAGCTTTCCGAGGTGGCTTCCACGGTTGCATTCATGGCAAGTGAGAAGGCAAGCTATATCACGGGTGTAACGCTGAACGTTGCAGGCGGAAAAACAAGAGGCTGATAAAAATAGATTTGAAATATTAAGAGGCAATCTATGATTTACTTACTTGACACTGCCGATTTGAACGCGATCCAACACTGCAATGCGTTTTATCCTATGTCGGGCGTGACTACAAATCCCTCTATCATTTCCAAAGAAAATACCGATTTTTGGCATCTGGTTGAAAGAATTCGGAATGTCATTGGCGAAAATAAGATGCTGCACGTTCAAACCACAGCGCAAAAAGCCGATGATATCGTTGCTGAGGCAAGGCTTCTGCAAAAAAGATTGGGCGGATCCTTCTATATCAAGGTTCCGATTGGCGAGGAAGGTCTCAAGGCAACCATGCTGTTGAAAAAATTGGGCATTCCCGTGACCATGACAGCTATTTTCACACCCGCGCAAGCCTTGATGGCGGCGCGCGCCGGAGCTGCGTTTGTTGCGCCGTATGTGAATCGTTTGGATAATATTATCGGAGACGGTGTTCAAGTGGTTTCTGATATTGTAAAAGAGCTTTCGCTTCACCGATTGGACACGCAGGTGTTGGCTGCCAGCTTCAAAAATATGGAGCAGGTGCATAAATGCGCGCTTGCGGGCTGCCATTGCGTAACGGTTTCCGAGGATATTATGCGCGGTCTGATCTCGCATCCCATGACCAATGCCGCAATTGAAACTTTCGAACGGGATTGGAAGGCTGTTTACGGCAATAAAACAATTCTGGATTTTTAATTGGTTTACATTGCAGATTGATTCATATCTGAACTCCGTATGCTTTTATGTTTCTTATGAAAGCATACGGAGTTTTTTTATAAAAAATTAACGATTTATAAAAACAATTTACAAAAAAGGTGTTTACAAAATCGCTGTTTTGTAGTAAAATAAAGATGTATATAAATTCATAGATGTAGGAGTGGATTCAAGCATGGAAACGCCAAAGTATAAACGGATATTATTGAAACTCTCTGGAGAAGCACTCAAGGGAAATAACACCGGTGATATTCTTGATTTCTCTTTTATCGAGGTGGTTGCGAAGCAGATCAAGCGCTGTGTAGATGCAGGTGTTCAGGTTGGTGTGATCGTTGGTGCGGGAAATATTTGGCGCGGACGTCAAGGCTTTGAGATGGACCGTTGCCGTGCCGATCACATGGGCATGCTCGCAACAGCAATCAACTCTCTTGCACTTCAGGATGTTTTTCTGCGTGTAGGAATGGATACGGTTGTTATGACCGCTGTTGAAATGAATGCATATGCCGACCACTATAATGTTCGCGATGCGATCCGTGCGCTTGAGAGCGGCAAAGTCGTTATTTTTGGATGCGGCTTGGGAACGCCTTTCTTTTCTACCGATACAGCGGCAGCTCTTCGCGCGGCGGAAATCGGTGCAGATTGCATTTTGATGGCAAAAAATATTGACGCGATCTACAGTGCGGATCCCAACGTTGACCCCACCGCAGTTCGTTACAGCGATCTGACTTATGATCGGATCATTAATGAAAATCTTCGTGCACTCGACATGAGCTCCACACTTTTCTGTAAGGAAAATCATATCAACGGCTATGCTTTTGGACTTTCCGATCCCGAAAACATTTACCGTGTGGTAATGGGTGAGTCTGTCGGTACGGCAATTCATAACTAAAAAATTTAAATAATATCAATACATAGAAAGGGTGCCGCACCGATGCGGCAAAATGGAAAAAAAGATGAAATACAATACCAAAGAAACCGAATCCAAAATGCAGAAAAGCGTAGCTGCATATGAAAACAATCTTTCTACGATTCGTGCAAGTCAGGCAAACAGCGCAATTGTTTCCAAGGTTACCTTTGAATATTACGGAGCTCCCACAAAGCTTGTTGACATGGCGTCTGTTGCCGTAACCGACCCCAAGACCCTTACCATCACCCCCTATGACCGTTCTACGCTCAAAGCAATGGTAAAGGCTCTGCTTGCTTCCGATATTGGAATTACCCCCGCAGATGACGGTTCTGTGATCCGTTTGGTATTCCCGCCTCTGACCGAGGAGCACCGTAAGAGCTTGGCAAAGCAGATCCAGAAGATGGGGGAGGAAGCGCGTGTTGCGATCCGTAACATTCGCAGAGACGCAAACGATGATATTAAAAAGCAGAAAAAGAACGGCGAGATGACCGAGGACGAGCAGAAGTCCAGTGAAAAATCGGTTCAGGATCTCACCGACCGTTACGTAAAAATTGTAGACGATATTACGACAAAGAAGGAAAAAGAAATTCTCAAGCTTTGATATTCTATGCGTAATCTTTTTTAATGAAAGCAGGAAGGCGGCTGTCGCATAGCGAATGTGACAGCCCCTTTCCGCGATTCAATTGAGCAAAAATGCAAGAGAGGTTTGTTTGCCATGTTTGGGATCAAGAAAAAGCAAAAAAAAGAAGCAATTCATGTAGATGATCGACTTCAACACATCGCTTTTATTATGGACGGAAACGGGCGTTGGGCGCAAAAGCGCGGCATGCCGAGAGAGTTTGGTCATTCGCACGGAGCGGCAACCTTTAAGAAAGTCGGACGTTATTGTGAAAGCATTGGTCTGAAATATATGACCGTTTACGCTTTTTCGACCGAAAATTGGAAGCGTCCGCAAAAGGAAGTCGATACGATCATGAAAATTTTTGACGATTATATCGAGGAATGCTTTCTGGAAATGGAGGACGACAACGTTCATTTTCGTTTCATCGGGAACCTTGATATTTTCCCCGAGTCATTGCGCCAAAAAATGGATCGGATCGATCGGGAAACCGCGCATAAACCCTTTATTTTAAATATTGCAGTCAATTATGGCGGCAGAGAAGAGATCACACATGCTTGTAATGCGTTGATCCGAGAAGGGAAAGAGGTTGTGACAGAGGAGGATATCAGCCGTCACATTTATACCGCGTGTTGTCCTGATCCCGATTTGATTGTTCGAACGGGCGGTGACTTGCGCACCTCTAATTTCCTTTTATGGCAGTCCGCCTATGCGGAATACTATTTTACCAACGTTCTCTGGCCCGATTATTCATCAAAGGACGTTGACGAGGCTGTTGCCGCCTTTTATTCCAGAAAGCGTCGCTACGGCGGCGTATGATCCCGAGAGGTTATCATGAAAACAAGAATTATCACTGCAATTGTAGCACTTTGTATTTTTCTACCGGTATTAATTTTTGCGGACACCATTGCATTGCCGCTCATGTTGGCGCTTTGTTCGGTCATTGCAATTTTTGAAATTACCTCGTGTATTGGATTGCGCTCCGCAATTTTGCTTACCATTCCACTCTATTTAGCGGCGGCAACGCTTCCGTTTCTGATTCGTTATTTTTCAGATCAACACCTTTTCCGACAGGTCGTTTTGGTTGCGGTGCTTATCCTTTCGCTTTATTATTTTGCGGTTATTACCTTTTCGCACGGAAAATATAAAATTTCAGATATTTCGATCTGCTTTTTTACCGCTTTTTATATCTTGGCAGGCTTTAACTCGATCCTCTTTTTGCATGACTTTGTAAAGCCCGGCGGAGAATACATTTACCTTACCGTATTCATTGGTGCATGGGTAACCGATACCTTTGCGTATTTTTGCGGCATGTTGTTCGGTCGGGGCGGAAAACACAAGCTGATCCCCGATGTCAGCCCCAAAAAGACGGTTGAAGGCAGTGTTGGCGGAGTTGTGTTCTGCGTGCTTGCAATGGTGCTGTTTGGTGTAATTATCAATCATATCACCGATTTGCGCGCGAATTATCTGTTTTTGATCATAGGTGGATTTTTGGCATCGATTGTGTCACAGGTTGGGGATTTGTGCATGTCTGTCATCAAGAGAACCTACGGCATCAAGGATTACGGCAAGCTTTTCCCCGGACACGGCGGTATTTTGGATCGCTTTGATTCTGTGATCGCGGTTTCGATTATTTTGGCAGCTTTTTGTTCCTTTTTTAAATTTTTTGAGGTAATTTGAGTATGAAACAGCAGACATATCCGTCAATTACAATTCTCGGATCAACGGGATCTGTCGGTGAACAGGCAATTGACGTTGCTCTTCAAAACAATATCCGTGTAAATGCGCTTTGTGCCAATCAAAATGTCAAGCGTGTGGAAGCACAAGCAAGACAGCTCGGTGTTTCTTTTTGCGCGATGGCGGATGAACACGCCGCGGAAGAACTCCGCGTGAAGCTGGCAGACACCTCTATTCGCGTATTCTCGGGTATGGACGGGATCTGTGAAATGATCTCTATTCAAAATGATCCGGAAGAGGTTGTGGTTAATTCCGTCATCGGAGAGGCAGGGTTAAAACCAACGCTCGCAACCCTTCAGGCAGGAAAAAAGCTTGCGCTTGCGAATAAGGAATCCCTTGTTTGTGCAGGTGATTTTGTAATGCGTCTTGCCAAAGAACGTAATCTTGAGATCTTGCCTGTGGACAGTGAGCACAGTGCAATTTTTCAATGCTTACGTTCGGGCGATAAAAAAGCGATCAAACGCATCTTGCTGACTGCTTCCGGAGGACCTTTTTACGGAATGCGAAGGGAAGAGCTGGGGGAGATTACACCGGAACGTGCGCTCGCACACCCCACGTGGAATATGGGAGCCAAAATTACGATCGATAGCGCGACGCTGATGAACAAGGGCTTTGAGGTGATCGAAGCGGTTCATCTGTTTGATGTTTCTCCCGATCAGATCGAAGTTTTGGTTCACAGAGAAAGCATAATGCATTCGGCTGTCGAATATATAGATAACAGCGTGATCGCGCAGATGTCTGTTCCCGATATGCGCCTCTGTGTGCAATATGCTTTAACCCATCCGTGCCGTGTTGAAGCGGTGATTCCGCAGCTTGATCTGACAAAGACTGGAAAGCTGACGTTTGCAAAGCCGGATACCGAAACCTTTGTGCTTTTGCAGCTTGCGCTGGATTCTATTGCGGCAGGCGGAGCGGTTCCCGCGGTGTTAAATGCGGCAAACGAGATTGCAGTTGGTGCATTTTTGTCCAAGCAATTGAGCTTTACGGGAATCTTTGACGTTGTAAGTGAAACCGTAACGAAGCTTTCCGATGCACGCAATATTACTTCAATTGATGATATTTTTGCCTTTGACTCTGCTGCGAGAACGCTTGCCGCTGAGCTTTTGAAGCGCAATTAATTTGTTTTCGGAGGAACTGAATTGTATATTTTACTTGCCATTTTTATTTTTGGCGCGCTGATCTTTATTCATGAATTAGGGCATTTCATTGTCGCACGGTTGTGCGGCGTTAAGGTTTTGGAATTTGCCATTGGAATGGGACCAAAGCTTTTTTCGATCAAATCCAAAAAAAGCGGAACCGTGTATGCAATCCGTCTTTTTCCGATCGGCGGTTTTGTCAGCATGCTCGGAGAAAACGGAATGGAACCGGTACAGGGTTCTTCGCAACTCGAAGATCAAGCCCCCACGGACCCTTCTGAATCCAATGAAAACACCGAATTAGGAGACGGATTTTTTGTAAGCAGTAACGACAAGCACTCCGACGGCACATATGATCCGAAAGCCGAATCCCGCGAACAGGTCGTGGATGCGGAAACCGCGAAGCATGCATACTGCAATCAAAGCGTATGGAAACGGATCTTAATATCGATTGCGGGGCCTGCCATGAATATTATTCTTGGCTTTGTTTTAATGCTCGTCATTGTCATCTTAGGCGGGCATGGTAACGTGGGAACAACGGTTGTTTCCGGCTTTTATGTAACCTACACCGGAGAAGAATCCTACATGGGGCTCCAAAAGGACGACTATATCATCGGTGTAAATGGCGTTGAGATTGATTCCTATGGGCAAATGAAGGAATTGGTTGAAGCAAATGCGGGCGGTGCTTTTACACTTCATATTCTGCGTTGGAATGCAGATGAACAAAAAGTTGACGAGCTTGAACTGCAAAACGTAATTCTCGATACCGAACGCATCGGAGCGGAATATATCACGTATTCTCGCAGCGAGCAGGGCGGATTGCGCCCGATGGATCGCGTTGTGAAGGTCAACAATACGCCGGTTCATACCGCCTATGAGCTTTCTTATGAGTTGATGATGCAGGGCTATCGTCCTTTGACGATTACTGTAATTCGTGACGGAAAGCAAATGGTATTGGAAAATATTACGCTTCCCAATGAGGCGGATCCGGAAACCGGCGTACAGATGGGAGTTATTGATTTTTATATTTATCCCGAGCCTGATTTCGGTGCCGGAACCGTGCTAAAGCATACCTGGTATCGCTCGCTTTCCAATATAAAAATGGTGTTTGATTCGCTCAGTGGGCTTTTCTCGGGACGTTACGGATTTGAAGCCGTATCCGGTCCTGTTGGTATTACAAAAACCATTACCGAGATGGCGCAAATGGGTTATATGTACGTTTTACAGCTTGTAACCTTAATTTCCATTAATCTCGGTGTTATGAATCTTTTGCCTTTTCCCGCGCTTGACGGCGGTCATTTGCTGATCTATGCAATTGAAGCGATCCGACGCAAACCCTTAAAACCCGAAATTGAAGGCATAATTAACTTTGTTGGCTTGGTCTTGATACTCGGCTTAGCCGTACTCATTTTAATAAAGGATATTATTGCACTATGAAGTATAATGAAATCAGACGAAAAAGCAAAGAAGTTGTGATTGGAAATTGCAAAATCGGAGGGAATAACCCGATTGCGATTCAATCCATGACAAATACAAATACAGCCGACGCCGCCGCAACGGTGGCACAAATCCGCAAGATGGAAGAAAACGGTTGCAATATCGTACGCATCTCGGTTCCAACTCTGGAGGCTACCAATACCATTCTCGCAATCAAGGAGGCGGGAGTTCGCATTCCGATCGTTGCCGATATTCATTTTGATTATAAAATAGCGTTGCGTTGTGCCGAGCTTGGGTTTGATAAAATCAGAATCAACCCGGGGAACATCGGCGACGATTCACGTGTGAAAGCGGTTTGCGATGCTTGTAGAGCTAAAAAAATTCCGATTCGAATCGGCGTGAACAGCGGCTCTCTTGAAAAACATATTCTCGCAAAGTATGGATCGCCAACACCCGAAGCGCTTTGTGAAAGCGCGTTATATCATGCGTCCTTGCTTGAAAAATTTGATTTTTACGATACTGTAATTTCGATCAAAGCGTCCACCGTTGCAGGAATGATCGAGGCAAACCGCAGGCTTGCGCAGGCTTGCCAATACCCCCTCCATCTCGGCGTAACCGAGGCGGGCGGCGGAGAGCGGGGCATGATCAAGAGCGCGATCGGAATTGGCTCATTGCTCTGTGATGGCATAGGAGACACCCTTCGTGTTTCATTGACCGACGATCCTGTGTTGGAGGTTGATGCGGCTAAAAAGATTCTCCAAGGCATTGAATTGGAAGGGCAGTGCGGTATGGATATTGTAAGCTGTCCTACCTGTTCACGAACCAAAATTGATCTGATTGCGCTTTCCAAGCAATTTGAATCCGCTGTTCGCGAGGCGGGGCTTTTGGACGTTCCCGTAAAGGTCGCCTTAATGGGGTGCGTTGTAAACGGACCTGGCGAAGCAAGAGAGGCAGATGTGGGAATTGCGGGCGGTATCGGTGAAGCTGTTTTGTTCCGCCATGGAGAAATTGTTGAAAAGATTCCTGAGGGAGAAATTATTCAACGTCTTTTGCAGGAAATTCAGATCTTAAAAGAAACGAAAAAAGTATGAGCCGAAATTTACTTGAAATTTTTAATCGATATACACCATCGGCTGAATATTCCGAGATTTTGCTTTCCGCAGATCCCGAAAGTATTTTGTTGCGTGCTGATAAGGAAAAACGATTCATAGAGGTTCGTGCATCCTTTACGCACGTGATTCCCAAAATGACGCTCTATCGAATTGAAGAGGAGATTCGACAGGCGTACGACTTAAATTACGTTCAGATTTGTCCAAGCTATCCGCTTGCTGTTTTTGATAAGACACAGGTTCCCGATCTTTTAATGGAAACCAATCGACGCGGCATTGTTGCAAAAGGTTTTTTTAACCATTGCGAATATACCTTGAGAGACAATGAGCTGACCATTGAAATTCCGGTTTCCGATGGGGGCGTTAACCTAATCTATGACGCAAAAACGCCTTCTTTGATGGAAAAGATCATTCAGGAAGAGTTCGGCACGCAGATACGGGTTACAATTCATCGGTCTGCTGAGTTTGATGAAAGCGCGTATCGGATCGCACACGAAATGCAGCTAAAAGAAATGAGTATTCAAGCCGCCCGAGCTGAGGCGGAATATCAGCGTGCTCAACAAACACAGCATCAAGCCGAAGAAGCGCCTCCCGAGGAGGAAACGCAAATGCTCCCCCGTGCCGCATCCATTTATGAGGGCGAGGTTTTTCCGCAGGAGTTGGAAGGCGGCTGGAGAATCGGGCATATTGAATTTGAAACCGCATCACCGGAATTTGTTTTGGGGGAACCTTTTGAAATTCGCCCCATCGCGATTGCATCGCTCAACAGACCCCAAAGAAATATTGTAATTCTCGGCGAGATCTTCAATTTCCAGCGTGAGGAAAACAGAACAGGCGATAAGTTTGATATTTCCTTTGATATATTTGATGGAAATGCGTCGATCGAACACCGTTCTTTTGGAATGGAGCTTGAGGAGGCAAATGAACTTTGCGGCTTGATCAAAAACGGAAGTGTGGTTGCGTTACGCGGATACGCGAAGCGCATGACGAGGAAGGGAAAAACCGATTCGGATTTTACCTTCTTTTATACCGATATTGCGAAAATATCCAAGAAAACACGCAAGGATACCGCAAAAACCAAACGTGTGGAATTGCACTTGCATACCACAATGTCAACAATGGATGCGTTGATCCCGCCGGATGTAGCGGTGAAAACGGCGCTGAAATGGGGACATAGAGCGGTGGCAATTACCGACCACGGAAACGTGCAGGGCTATCCCGAGGCTATGATCGCACTTGAAAAAAACACCGATGAAAACAGCGATTTTAAGGTTCTGTATGGCATGGAGGCTTACTTTGTCAACAATACCGCGGGCGCTGTGTCGGGAAAGTGTGATCCTGCACTTGAATCCGAGTGTGTTGTTTTTGATATTGAAACAACAGGTCTTTCGGTTCAAAACTGTAAAATTACCGAAATTGGCGCTGTGAAGATCCGAAACGGACAGGTTATCGATCGTTTTAATACCTTTGTAGATCCCGAATGTCCAATTCCGGAGGAGAATACAAAAATCACGGGAATTACCGATGAAATGGTAGCGGGGGCGCCAAAATTCTCCGAAGCACTTTCTGCTTTTTTTGAATTTATAGGAAACAATGAGGAAGGTCGTAAAAACAAACCGCTTCTGATTGCCCATAACGCAAATTTTGACATTGGTTTTATCCGTTATTTTGCAAAGCTTGCCGATCTCCCGTTTGAGAACCCTTATCTTGATACTCTGGCGTTGTCGCGGCATATTCATCCTGACTTAAACAAGCACACGCTTGATGCACTTGCAAAGGCATATGAGCTTGGTGACTTTAATCATCACCGCGCATGTGACGATGCTGAAATGCTTGCAAAGATCTATTTCTGCATGATTGAAACAATGAAAAAGCTGGATATCATTGATTTTCCGTCCCTTGAACGCGATATGGCAGAAAAGACCGACCCGTTGAAATTGAAGCCCTACCATCAAATTATTTTGGTGAAAAACGCGGTCGGTTTAAAAAATCTTTACAAGCTGATCTCTCTGAGCTATCTGCAATATTTCCGCCGGCGTTTGCCGCGCAACCCCTTGATCCCCAAAACGGTTTTGGAAAAGCATCGCGAGGGGTTGATTATCGGCTCTGCGTGTGAAGCGGGAGAATTGATGCGCGCAATTTTGGAAAACCGCCCCGAGTCTGAGATTGAGGAGATCGTAAACTTTTATGATTACCTTGAAATTCAGCCAATTTGCAACAACCGTTTTTTGGTTGCTGAGGGTACGGTTGCTGATGATGAAGGTCTGCGTCAATTAAACCGCCGTGTGGTTGAATTGGGGGAACGCTACAACAAACCCGTATGTGCCACCTGTGACGCGCATTTTCTCAACCGAGAGGACGAGCTTTACCGAAAGATTTTGATGGCAGGAATGAAATTTAAGGATGCCGACCGAGATGTTGGACTTTATTTCAGAACGACCGAAGAAATGCTTGAGGAGTTTTCGTATCTCGGAGAAGAAAAAGCATATGAAGTGGTCGTAACCAACACCAATATGATCGCCGATCAAATTGAGCGTATCCGCCCAATTCCAAAGGGGTCTTATACCCCTGAAATGGAAGGCGCGGAGCAGGAGCTCCAGGATATGTGTTGGGAACGCGCCAAGCAAATGTATGGCGATCCTTTACCGGAGCTTGTATCGGCTCGACTAGACCGCGAGCTGAATTCCATTATCAAAAACGGATTTGCCGTTTTATATCTGATCGCACAGCGCTTGGTTCGCTACAGTGAGGAACAGGGCTATCTTGTTGGATCACGTGGCTCAGTTGGATCCTCTTTCGTAGCAACGATGGCGGGAATTTCCGAGGTTAACCCTCTGCCGCCGCACTATTATTGTCCGAATCCGCAATGCCGGCACAATGAGTTTATCACGGACGGCTCGGTAGGATCGGGATTTGACTTGCCGGATGCCTACTGTCCTAAATGTGGCACCAAATACAAGGCAGACGGGCATGATATCATGTTTGAAACCTTCCTTGGTTTCTACGGTGACAAATCCCCTGATATTGACCTTAACTTTTCGGGAGACGTACAAGGACGCGTGCATAAATACACGGAGGAGCTGTTTGGTGAAGGCCACGTGTTCCGCGCGGGTACGCTTGGAACGCTTGCCGATAAAACCGCATACGGATACGTTGCGAAATACGTGGAGCAAAAGGGAATCAGTTTGCCGCGTGCGGAAATGAACCGCCTTGTAATGAATTGCGTTGGTGTGAAAAAAACAACGGGGCAGCACCCGGGTGGAATTATTGTTGTGCCGCAGAAATATGACGTTTATGATTTTACACCGGTACAGCATCCCGCAGACGATCCGAATTCGGATATCATCACCACGCACTTTGCGTTTTCCTATCTGCACGATACGATCCTGAAGCTCGATGAACTCGGACACGATATGCCAACGAAGTATAAGTGGCTTGAAACCTTTACAAATACCTCGGTTCTCGACGTTGCCATGAATGACCGATCGGTTTACGATCTCTTTGAATCAACCGAACCGCTTGGCATTCAACCCGAGGATATCGAAGGCTGTACGATTGGAACATACGGACTTCCCGAGCTTGGAACGCCGTTTCTTCAGCAGGTACTTCTTGATGCAAAGCCGAAAAACTTTGCAGACCTGTTGCAGATTTCAGGATTGACGCACGGAACCAACGTTTGGCTTGGAAACGCGCAGGACCTGATCAAAGAGGGCACTTGCGACATTTCGCAGGTTATCGGTACACGTGACGGTATCATGCTTGATATGATCCGCTATGGTCTTGAAAATGCCGTCTCCTTTAAAATTATGGAAGCAGTTCGAAAAGGGAAGGGGCTTACCCCAGAGTGGGAAGCAGACATGCGTGCGCACAACGTTCCGGAATGGTATATCACCTCATGTAAAAAGATCAAGTATCTTTTTCCGAAAGCTCATGCCGCCGCGTATGTTATGTCGGCAATCCGACTTGCGTGGTATAAGGTGCATCAGCCGGTTGCTTTTTATTGTACTATGTTTACCGTTGCTCCCAACGGATTTGACGCGCAGATCGTCCGTGGCGGAAAAACAAACGTGGTTGCAGTCATGCGTGATATTCAAAAGCGTGGAAAGGAAGCATCTCCAAAGGAGCAGGCAAGTATCTCAACCTTGCAGTTGATTAATGAGGCAATGGCTCGTAAGGTGCGGTTTCTTCCCGTTGATTTGCAAAAATCACATGCTTTTGTTTTCCAACCGGAGGATGGTGCCATTCGTATGCCATTCTCGTCACTTCCGGGTCTTGGAGATACCGCCGCGCAGAATATTATTGACGCCCGTAATGAGGAGCCATTTTTCTCGGTTGAGGATCTGCAGATCCGTGCCAAGCTCAGCAAATCGGTTATTGATATGCTTCGAGCGAACGGTGTGTTGGATAATATCAGCGAAACAGACCAACTTACCATTAAATTTTAAAAACTAAAAAGGGGGGTGAGTCAAATGCAAAAATGCATTTGGTACTCACCCCCGACGTTTTTGCTTTGCGGCTAAACGCCGCAATTTTCGACTGCTTTGCAGTCGAAAACCG